>CAMWSA010000233.1 GCA_947176785.1 uncultured Lachnospiraceae bacterium | reverse complement strand
GAGCAGAGGGCAGGTCAGAATCCGGCAGGCATATGATCCGCTGGGGGAAGCATATTATCTGGCAGAGCAGATCCGTCTTCTACAGAGAGAGGGCGTGGCTTTGGAGCAGGTTGCAATCTTTTACCGGCTACAGGTTCAGGCTCAGATCCTGGCAGATGTGCTTTCCAGAGAGGGAATTTGCCATCAGATAGTGAGCAGGCGGGAGAGGCCCGGCGGAGATGCGTATCTGGAGGAAGAGGGGATTGCTCTATATGAGCAGGAGGGAGGAAAAGTGTTGCAATATCGGGAGAAGCCGGACACTGTCGAGGGGGTGCAGCTTATGACTCTTCATGCGTCCAAGGGGCTGGAATTCACCCATGTGTTCATCATCGGAGTGAACTACGGACTGATCCCGCTGCACGCTTCCGGCTTTGAGGAGGAAGAGGAGGAGAGACGCCTGTTTTTCGTGGGTATGACCAGGGCGCGGGACTATCTTGAACTGTCCTATTACACGCAGCCGGGTATACCCAGGGTTGCACCGGGGGAGAGCCGTTATTTACAGATGATCCCCGAGAGATTGGTAGTGCGGGTGGACAATGCTCCTGTGACTGAATCGGTCAATTCTTTAGAGAGAACAGTTCATGGAACCGGGCCTGAAGATGGGGAGACAGAGAGTTCACGGTATCAAGAACCTGCCAGTCCGGTATCGCCGGTACGGTGTGTGGTGGACAGGTATCAGGATATTTCGGAAAACACCAGGGATAATGTGACAGAGCAGAAGAATTCCCCAGAGCAGGAGAAGTCTGTGGAGCAGGGGGATACCATAGGACGGGAAGCTTCTGTAGAGCAGAAGAATACCATAGAGAAGGAAGCTTCTGTAGAGCAGGGGGATACCATAGGGCAGGAAGCTTCTGTGGAGCAGGGGGATACCATAGGACAGGAGGATGCTATAGAGCAGAAGAATCCCCTAGAGCAGGAGAAGTCTGTGGAGCAGGAGGACGCCGCAGAAAGAGAGATTCCTTCCAAATGGGTGCGTCATGCCAAATACGGCCTGGGTACGGTGACGGAGGAGTCAGGAGACAGGATTACGGTGGATTTTGGCGAGATGGGCATTAAGTCTTTTCTGAGGGATTTTGTAAGTTTGGAGTCTATTTCGTAAATATATGGCCGACAGACATCGGACAAAGGCTTCAGCCGGGGAAAAGCCCCTATTGATGCACCTCCTGGGCGGTTTCATACAGGCAGCAGCGTATAAAGTCAAAGGTCAGGGGAATGTGGATTTCCATTGTCTCCGGCTCCGTCATATACCAGAGAAAGCTCTCTGCAAAATATTCCTCATTGTCTCCCAGCCCATAGTCCATTCCCATGGCTTCTGCCGATTTTGTCTCTAACTCCATGATGGATTGGAATTGGTTTCCCTCGCTGGGAAAATTACAGCAATAGTCCAGAAAATGGCCAAATTCGTGGAGAATGGTGGTGGAAGTGGCATTGTCCCGGTCCTCCACTTTGATGTACAGACTCTGCACATCGGTAAGGCCCTTGACAGAGGAATACTCGCCGTTAAATTCCGTCACGGCAATATCTTCTGTAGTCACATAGAAGTGCCAGCCATAGTCCAGGAACAGGTAACACAGGCTCTCCGGCAGCAGGGAGAGCATCTCTTCACAGCGGGTTACATAGCGCTCCCGCACCTCCCCGATGGTTTCCACAGGGGGAAGTCTGTCCGCCATATATGTCTGCATTTCCTCCGCCGTCGCAGGGTCTCCCGCACAGAGGAAGTGCCGTCTGTGGGCGTAGATCCCATGGTAGGGAGGATAAAAGGGGAGCGTGCGCAGTTCCAGGGAATTCTCCGGAGGGCAGGTAATATGCAGTTCAAAAGTGGCAGCGTCACAGAGAAGATTCTGTCCCCGGCTGCCCCACAGAAGAAAAACAATCATCCCCGGAAACAGCCGGATAAACCAAGTCTTTGTTGTCATAATGCTCCTTATAGAGGGCGATTCTTCGTCAGGCTCTCAGTTTACTGCAGCTTTTCCCCGGCCTTCTGACCTTCGGACAAGAAGCACTCCTCGCCTTATAAACCTGGGTCAATTGGAGATTAAATCCTATAAAACAGTATAACACACAATATACGGGAATAGCAATTCATCCTGCTATACTGAAAAGGGTGCCGGCGTCCAATCCGAACATTATAAAAAGTACAATGAAATAATAGCAGCTGGCAAAAATTAGCCTGGCAGTAGATAGCCTTTTCCCGGCATTTATGATAATATAGTGAGTGAGCCTGCACAGGCTCTAAGCCTGACAGGCTTTACAAATAGCATGGGAAGTGCAGAAAGAGAGGACAGGAAAATGCAGTTTGAACAGTTACAGAAGGATATGATTGCCGCCATGAAGGATCGGAACAAGGTACGTAAGGATGCCATCTCCACATTGGTATCTGCCGCTAAGAAAGTGGCTATTGACGAGGGCACCAGGGACAATATTACGGAAGAGATTGTGGATCGGGTAATTCTGAAGGAAATCAAGACCGTGAAGGAGCAGTTGGATGCCTGCCCTGCCTCCCGTGAGGATCTGCTTAAGGAGTATCAGGCCAGGTATGATATTTTTCAGGAGTATGCGCCGAAAATGATGTCTGCCCAGGAGGTGGAGGCATTTTTGACGGAAAAATACGCTGATTTGATTGCACAGAAAAATAAGGGCCTGGTTATGAAGACAGTGATGCCGGAACTGAAGGGCAAGGCGGAGGGCAGTGTCATTAACCAGGTGGTGGCGAAGCTTTGCCAATAGGGCACAGCGGGAGTATGATGAGGAATAGTTCTTGCCATATGGTTAGAGGTAAACAGAATGCAATTAATTGAAGTAAAAGATATCCATGAGCCGCAGCTGGATATCTTTGCCCGGCTTTCGGAGGGGCAGCTGCTCCACTATTATGAACCCGCCGGGGGTGTGTTTATTGCGGAGAGCCCTATAATTATCCAGCGGGCACTGGATGCCGGATATATACCTCTGTCCATGCTGGCGGAGCATAAGCTGGCGCAGGGACGTGGCAGGGAAGTGATTGCCCGATGCGGGGATATCCCGATCTATACGGCGGAGCGGGAGGTGCTGGAGCAGATTACCGGTTATGCGCTGACCAGGGGGATGCTCTGTGCCATGTATCGCAGGCCCCTTCCGGATGCGGCGCAGATCTGCCGGGATGCAAAGCGTATTGTGGTGCTGGAAAATGTCATGAACCCCACCAATGTGGGAGCAATCTTTCGCAGCGCCGCCGCTCTGGGGATGGATGGAATTCTGCTCACGTCGGGGAGCAGTGATCCCCTGTATCGCCGGGCAGTCCGGGTGGGGATGGGAACCGTGTTCCAGCTTCCGTGGACATTTCTGAAGCAGCCCGGGGATTGCGGCGTTGCTCAAAGCAGAGCTGACCGAGATGAGGGCAGCGAGGCGTATCAGGGCCGTCAGGAGGGGCGGGATGCGTCGGCTTTTAAATCCCGGGGAAGCCAGATGGTGCAGTTCCTGCACGGTTTAGGCTTTAAGACCGCCGCCATGGCCCTTCGGGAGGATTCCATCTCCCTGGAGGACCCTTGCCTGCAGGCCCAGGAGCGCCTGGCCATTGTGCTGGGCACGGAGGGGGACGGCCTGGCGGCGGACACCATTGCGGACTGCGATTACACCGTGCGGATTCCTATGGCCCACGGCGTGGATTCCCTGAATGTGGCGGCGGCCAGTGCCGTGGCATTCTGGCAGCTGGGCAGAAGAGGATCCGCGTCTTAATAGTGGTATTTTTTCCGCTTTCCAAGGAGGAACAGCACAGTTACCAGCACCGCCAGTACCTCCGCCAGGACAATGGAGAACCAGATCCCGTTCAGCCCCCAGAGAATCGGCAGGATGCAGACGGCGGCAATCTGAAATACCAGCGTACGCAGAAAAGCGATCATCGCGGAGGTCAGACCGTCATTCAGGGCCGTGAAGAAAGAGGAGCCTAGAATGGTTATGCCGGAGAACAGGAAGGAAAACGAGAAGATGGCAAAAGCATGAATGGTCATATCCAAAAGCCCCGCATCGTAGCCTACAAAGAGCAGGGAAAGAGGCCGTCCCAGAACCTCCCCGGACACAAACATCAAGAGGGAAAATATGCCGATCAAAAGGATGCTCTGTTTTAACAGGCTTTTGAGTTCTCCATGATTCCGCGCTCCGTAATGGTAACCGATTACAGGGGCAATCCCCACGGCATAACCGATAAAGATGGCCTGAAAGATCATACTCACATACATCAGCACGCCATATGCGGCGATACCGTCTGCTCCTGCGTATTTCATCAATTGCAGATTGTAGAGCATGCTCACGATGGACATGGAAATATTGCTCATCAGTTCAGAGGCACCGTTGGTACAGGTTTTCAACAGCGCGCTGCCGTCATATTTGCATTTCACGAACTGTAACAGGCTGCTGTTCCTGCGGCCAAAGTATAGCAACGGAATGATTCCCCCCACAAGCTGGCTCAGGGCGGTGGCGGCGGCAGCGCCCACCAGCCCCCAGGAAAATACAGCCACAAACACTGCGTCCAGCACCATATTGGTGACGCCCGCCGCTACGGTGATTCCCAGGCCCAGCTTGGGCTTCCCGGCGGTGGCAAAAAGGCATTGGAATTCATATTGCAGAATAAAGAAGGGCAGTGCGGGCAATATGATCCGGCCATAGAGTATGCTGTCCGCCAGCAGCTGTCCTTCTGCGCCAATCAAGGAGGCCAGAGGGCGGACCAGGGCGAAGCCCACCGCCGCCAGCACCAGGCCGCAGAGCGCCGATACCCAGACAATCAGGGTAAACAGTTCATTGGCTTTTTGAGCCTTTCCCTCTCCGAGAGTCTTGGCGATCAGGGCGCTTCCGCCGGTGCCAAACATAAAGCCGACACAGCCCAGGATCATCAGCAGGGGCATGATAAAGTTCACGGCGGCAAAGGGTGCCTTGCCCGCATAGTTGGACACAAAGAAACCATCCACCACACCATAGATGGAAGTGAACACCAGCATGATAATGGATGGAAACGTATAGCGCAGCAGGCGTTTATAGTCAAAGTGATCGGATAACTGTATCATTTTATACCTCCTTGTGCATGTGGGATTTGTCTTGTGACAAACTCCGATATATTCTATATCAAAATGGCAGTCTGTATCTGAAAATATAATGTGACAGAATGCACCTATATTAAAGTTACTCTATCGCTTCTGCATCCGGGCGGCTTCTTCCCTGAGGGCGGCCAGGAATCTTTCTGTCAGCTCCAGATATTTTTCCACATCCTGTCTCGGCCAGGAGGACAGTATGGCGTTCTCCGCCTGCTGTATCCGCAGGACAGTTCGCCCGGCCAGGACTTTTCCCGCCTCTGTCAGACATACCCTCTTGCTCTTGGAACCGACTTTTTCCAGGTAGAGTATGCCTTCGGCCTCCATCTTGCGGATGGAGGAATTCACAGTCTGTTTGCTGAGTCCGGAAAGGCGGCAGATCTCCGAGAGCAGACGGCTGTCTCCCTCCTCGCAGATGGCGTAAAGGATCATTGAGGCGCTGTCGGACAGGCCCAGCTTCAGGGACATCCTGTGGTAGGCGGCGTCCATTTCGCCCAGCAGATAGTTGAAGCGCTTCATTTCCTTTGAAATATTGTCCATTGTATGTTCTCCCTTCCAGGATAGGGTTCCCTGGGTGCTGCTACCCTCCTTTGCATTTTATCCGGTGCCCCTCCTGCGGGGGGCCGGATAAAATGCAGTCAGCACACTACAGTTATGCTTGTGTGGGCAGAGGTACATATTTATCGTACGATATCGTACAGATACCGATTATAGTACGATTTCATACCAAAGTCAAGAGGAAAATGGATTGGAGTTTTTGCTTTCTCTACCTTTTTAGGATGTACCTTTGGCCGGTATCCTGCGGAACGGAACAGACATGAATGAATCATAGTATGTCCCATATAGGTCATTCAATAAAATAGTCAAGTCTCCGATAATATTTATAGAAAAGCAATAACAACGGGTAAAATGAGGAGAGCGGTATGAAAAGGGCGATGGGGTACATTTTATGTTTCATAATCCTGTTGACAGGCTGTGGGAGAAACTCGGGAACCCAAAACTCCCATGGAACGGATGCCGGAGTTCTGTTTGGGGGGACTGGCAATGGGGGGAAGGCTTACACGGCAGAGACCTGGGATGCAGGGATTACGCCGGATTATCAGC
>CAMWSA010000232.1 GCA_947176785.1 uncultured Lachnospiraceae bacterium | reverse complement strand
GTTGTGTGAATCCCCACACACCGTCTTCTCCGCATCCAGGGCATAAAGCTTCGCCCCCGCAGCCTCCCGCAGTTCCCCGGTCCCCCAGATATGATCAAAATGCCCGTGGGTCAGCAAAATCGCCTCCACGGTAATGCCGTTGCGAAGCAGGGCCTCATAAATCTTTCTCCCCTGATCTGCCGGGTCCACCACGATTGCCCGCTTTTTTTCATCCTGATAAATAAAGTAACAGTTGGTCTGGTATGAGCCCAGTACCATTCTTCCGATCTTTGTCTCAGCCATCAGCCCGTCGTCCTTTCTATGTCGATGACACTCTCTATATTGCGGATCCTGTCAATGACCCGGTTCAGTTCGTCCCTGCCGGAGATCTCAAAGGAGGTCTGCAGGGTTGCCTGCCCCTGCTTGTTGGTCTTGGTATTCATGGACAGGATATCAATATTTTTCTCTGTCAATGCCTTGGAGATATCCGCCAGCAGGCCGTTGCGGTTGTTGGCAAAAATACGGATTTCGGCCATGTACTTGCCCTCCTGCTCTCCGTCCCCGCCGCCTGTCTGCCACTCCGCGTCAATAAGCCTGGCCCGCTCCATCTCCGGCAGGCTCAGCATGTTTACACAGTCTGTGCGGTGAATGGAAATCCCACGGCCCCTGGTCACAAAGCCCACGATCTCATCCCCCGGCACAGGGGAGCAGCACTTGGAGAAACGCACCGACAAATCGGCGATCCCCTTCACCACAATGCCGCTTCTGGAGCGCCCGCTGCCCGGCCGCGACATCATGGCACCGCTCTCCATGATGGTCTGCAGTACCTCCTCGTTGCTCATCTCCTTCTTGTGGTCCCGGTCGTAGAGTTCCTGCATCTTGTTGATGATCTGGCCCTCTTTCAGGGCACCGTGGCCGATGGCCGCCAACACGGAATCCCAGTCGTGGAAGCCATATTTGCGCATGATGGCCTCCATGTAGACATTCTTTACCAGGTCGGGCATATTGATGCCCTTGGACTTGCAATACCCCGCCAGCAGTTCCTTGCCCTTGATAATATTGTCTTCCTTTAACTCATTCTTAAACCACTGGTTAATCTTGTTCTTGGCCTGGGTACTTTTGACCACATTCAGCCAGTCCCGGCTGGGCCCCTTGGAATTCTGGGAGGTGATAATCTCAATCCGGTCCCCGTTCTTGATCTCATAGTCAATGGTCACCAGCTTGCCGTTGACCCTGGCTCCCACCATCTTATTGCCCACCGCCGAGTGGATATTGTAGGCAAAATCTATGGGGGTGGAGCCTGCGGGCAGATTCTTGACCTCCCCGGTGGGGGTAAAGCAGTACACGTTGTCGGAGAACAGATCCAGGTCATTTTTCAGCAGGTTCATGAACTCCCGGTTGTCCGACATGTCCCGCTGCCACTCCAGGATCTGCCGCAGCCATACCAGCTTCTCTTCCTCCTGTCCCTCCACCTTCCTGCCGTCGGAAGCCTCCTTGTATTTCCAGTGGGCCGCAATGCCGTACTCCGCCGCCTTGTGCATCTCAAAGGTGCGGATCTGGATTTCAAAGGGCTGTCCGTTGCTGCCGATCAGGGTAGTGTGCAGGGACTGGTACATATTGGCCTTGGGCATGGCGATATAATCCTTGAATCGCCCCGGGATAGGCTTATACCTCTCGTGGATCACACCCAGAGCCGCATAACAGTCCTTCACCGACTCCACAATAATCCGCACGGCAAACAGGTCATAGATCTGATCCAGGGTCTTGTTCTGATTCTTCATCTTTTTATAGATGCTGAAAAAATGTTTGATACGGCCATCCACCTGGGCACGGATCCCCTCGGCTTCAATATACTCCCCGACCTCGTCCACAATGCTCTGGATATATTTCTCCCGGACGCTCTTACGCACGGCAATCTTATCCACCAGGTCGTAGTATACCTCCGGCTCCAGATACTTCATGGACAGGTCATCCAACTCGATCTTGATTTTGGAGATGCCCAGTCTCTGGGCAATGGGGGAATAAATCTCCCTGGTCTCCCTGGCAATACGGATCTGGCTCTCCGGCTTCTGGTACTTCAATGTACGCATGTTGTGCAGACGGTCCGCCAGCTTGATCATGATCACCCGGATATCCTTGGCCATGGCCAAAAACATCTTCCGCAGGTTTTCCGCCTGCATCTCCAGCTTGGTGTCCGTGGGGTCGTCCGTACCCGACAGCGGAATCTTCTCCAGCTTGGTCACACCGTCCACCAACAGCGCCACATCCTCGCCAAATTCCCTGATCAGGTCCTCCTCCGTCATGATGGTGTCCTCCACCACATCGTGAAGGATACCCGCTATGATGGTCTCCTTATCCAGTTCCAGATCCGCCAGGATAATTGCCACGTTCAGCGGGTGGATGATATAAGGCTCCCCTGACTTGCGCAGCTGGTCCTTGTGGGCCTGGCCGGCAACCCGGTACGCCTTCTCAATCATGGAAATATCATCGCTGGGATGGTATTTTTTGACGCAGGAAATCAGATCCTGATACAGCTGTTCAGGAGATGCAAATTCAGTTATTTCGCCCACTCTGGCATCGTCAAATATCACATCTTTTTCTTCTTTCATAACGCCCGCTGCCTTTCTGTAACCCCTGTCCCCACAGGCCCCCAACTCTGCGGGAATATGTAATGCCCCCTGTATATCCACCTGTTTAGCCTTTGGCAAGTTTACCTCCGCATATACCATTGCGCCGGCCTGCCCACCCTGTTTCCATATGCCGCAGGATATATTATACGCATACCGGAGGCCAGATACAAGCTCCGGAATACCCGGCGATTTCCATATGCCGCAGGATATGTTATGCGCATACTACTTGCCCGGATAAACAATGGCCGCATCCAGCCTGTAGTCCTTTATACGCTCCCGGCCCTTCAAGCCGGCCAGTTCCATCAGAACCACCACGCCTACCACTTCCCCGCCCAGGCTCTCGATCAGCTTGATCATGGCTTCCGTGGTACCGCCGGTGGCAATCAGGTCATCCACCACCAGAACCTTCTGCCCGGGCCTGATGCTGTCCCTGTGCATCTCGATGGTGGCCTGGCCGTATTCCAGATCATAGCTTCTCTCCACCGTCTCACAGGGCAGTTTTCCCTTCTTGCGAATCAGCACAAAAGGCTTGTGATTGTTGTAGGCAATGGGTGTGCCAAAGATAAATCCCCTGGACTCCGGCCCTGCCACCACATCAAACTCCAGGTCCCTGACTTTTTCCTGCATGGTGTCAATGGCCAGACGAAGTCCGTCCGCATCCTGCAGCACACTGGTCACATCCCTGAAAATAATCCCCTCCTCCGGGAAATCCGGAATACTTCTCACATACTCTTCCAATGCTTTCATCTTGTACCCTCCATTTACGTTCCGCTTTGATTCCGCATTTGTTCTGCCGACAAAAAGCGTCCTTATCAACAATTTGTTCCTATTATAGTATTATTTGTGAGGAAAGTCAAAATATTCTTTCATATTCGCTCCTCCAAATACATTTTATGTAGCGGCAGGAGGTCCTGTTTCTCTTTTTTGACCGAATTTCGTCCCAGAAATGGTTTTTTCCCGTCTCCAGGCCCGAAAGCTCCGGCAACAGGAAGGAGGCATCGGGATAACGCAGCTGGGGCTCCGGCTGCAGGCATCGGGTCAGCAGCCGCCGGAATGCCCCCCTGATCCCGCAATGCCTGCTGCAATATTCCATGGTGTCATAGGGCGGCTTTGCCGGGTCCTGCCCGGTCAGCAGGAATGCCAGAAGTTTCCCCAGGCCATAGACATCACAGGCCGGCGTGATTTTTACACCCTCCCAGAACTGCTCCGGCGCGCTGTACCCATAGGTTCCCGCCCGGCAGGGCTTCTCCCGGAAGTCCTCCGCGCAAACTGCCGCCCCCAGATCCACCAGCCTGGCCCTCCCTTCAGGGGTAATCATAACATTGGCCGCTTTCAGATCCCGGTAAATGTACACGGGCTGGCAGCCGTGCAGCCAGGCTATACCCGCCGCCACATCCCGGCCGATCCCGGCGGCCATCTGCTCCGGCATGCCCGCCGGATACCGTTCCATCAACTGTTGCAGGGTAATTCCCGGAATATACTCCATGACCAGATAAGCCCCCTCCGTCCTCCTTCCGTCTGCCACCCATCCGGGAAAACAGGGGTGCCTGAGCTGCTTCAGTATTGCCGACTCCCTCATCAGCCTGTCTGCATGCACGCTGTATTTCAGGGCATAAACCTTTCCTCCGACCGGCTCCCGCACGCGATAGACCTGCGCCGTGGCCCCCGCCCCCAGTTTCCCCAGAAGCTGATAGCCTCCCATACTGCCTTCTTCCGTAATTCTTTTCATTTCCAAGTAACCTCCTGACCCGGATTAACCGGAGCAAAAAACCGATTCCGTATGCCGCTCCACAGAGAGCCTATGCCCTCCCTATACCACAGTAAAATCACATCATCTGACGCCCGTTTCCGTCAGGCTTTACAACACTTGCAGGTAAATCCCCCCCACAGGCCCGGTGCTGCCCCGGCTCCGGCCTTCCTGAAGCAATTCCTTAAGCCGCTTGCCGATGCGCTCTTCCTGCCACCCTCCCCCTCCGTGCATAATCCGGCAGACCTCATCCGAATTCAGCTTCTCGGTAAGCAGCGGCGTATGGATCAGCAGTCCCACTCCCTTCTGTATCTTACCGGACAAGGGAAAGTCCAGCGTTTTCAGCTGAAGTCGGTTATAGCGGTAATTGACCAGCCGCACTCTCACATCTCCCTGTCCAAACAGATAGAAGCTGTTTCCTGTCAGCAGCAGACCGCCGTAATGTATCCTATCCCGCTGCGCATCCCCTCCGCCCGTCAGTTCCCTTAGGAGTCCATGTACTTCCCGCTCCAGCAGTCCCCGGAGAACTGACGGCTGTCTGCCCCCGCAGGCAGGCAGACAACTCTTGTGAAACCAATCCACCAAATGCTCTGTCATATGTCCTCCGAGTTCCTCCTCCGAACTTTCGCAGACGCAGAACAGGCTTATCTCCCTGCTCCGCAGCCCTGTCTGCTGCTTCACCTGCTGCACCAACAGAGACACCGGGTTCCTGCCGCCGTCTGTCCCTTTTTCCCATATGTAATTCGATACAATACTCATTTTTTCATGCCTTTCTATCTGAAGTTACACATATCCCCTCCAACACACAAGCCCAAGGGCCAATGTCTGCCCGCCCGGCATTGGTCTGTGCCTTGTACGGGAATGTGCCGTTTTACGTTCCCCTGTTAATGTACTTGCCTTAGGGACTGTTATACTGACGACCGTTTAGATTTTCGAAAAGCCAACCGCTCGTAAGTATAAGAAATAACTCTGCATTTGACGCAGAATATGAACTGTGAAATGCCGGGAGAACTCCCGAAAACATGTCCTGACAAAAAGCTTCCTTCGCCCGGGCAGAGGTCTGGGCTTTGCCCAGGCTACGCTCCAAACCTGTCCCCGGTCGGAAACCTGTAGAAAAATTATCCGAAAATGTTGCGCAGATCGTTAAAAAATACTATTACCATCAAGATCATAAAAAACACCAGGCCGATAAAGTGTACCATGCCTTCCTTTTCCGGCGGTATGGGCTTGCCGCGGATCACCTCCACCAGCAAAAACACCAGTCTGCCTCCATCCAGCGCCGGTATGGGCAGCAGGTTCAGTATCCCCAGATTGATGGTCAACAGCAGTGTGATGTAGCCCATGTTCAGTGCCACCGTCTCCCATCCGTATTGCTTTGCCTCCGTGTACGTCTTGCCTACCACATTGACGGCAATCCCCACCGGGCCTGCCACTTCCTCCCTTTTTACCTGTCCCCGGAGCATCAGCCCCAGGCTCTGCCAGGTGGAACGGACACAGTAACGGATCTCATACCAGGCGTATCTAAGCACGTCAAGCCCCTCCGCTTTCAGCGCTTCCCCCAGATAAATCCCCATGTTATAACTGCCGGTGGCCTCGTTGAGCGTGGGGGTCATGGTGACCGTATACCGCTGTCCGTCCCGTTCATACTCCAGCGTAAACTCCCTGCCGTTGTTGACACGGTTAAACAGAAGCACCTCGTCCCGCAGATACACCCGGCCCCCGTTCAGGGCAACGATCCGGTCCCCCGCCTGAAGTCCCGCCTGCTGGGCGGCCCCCACAGCCGGCCCCGCGGCGAGCCACGGCACAGAGAGCACCGTCGCACCCGCCACGAGGACGGCGGTGCGCCCCCCACGGCG
>CAMWSA010000231.1 GCA_947176785.1 uncultured Lachnospiraceae bacterium | reverse complement strand
CCATAAAGGTGCGCTCCAACCTGGATGTGAAGCGCAGGCAGGGTGATTTTGTAAGCCCCGCTGTCCCCTATGGGTACAAGCGTTTGGAAACGGACAAAAATAAGCTTGCCATAGATGAGCCTGCAGCCAATATTGTCAGACTCATTTTTGCAAAAAGAATAGAAGGGCAGAGCAACCAGCAGATTGCAGCTTTATTAAACCAGATGAAGGTGCCTACACCCATCCGGTACAAGCAGGAAAGCGGCAGCCATGCGAAAACTGCTTTCCAGATCTACAGCACACCAAAGTGGTATGGCACTACAGTACGGCGTATCCTTGAAAATGAAATATATACTGGTACGCTGGTTCAGGGAAAGACCTACCGACCCAATTACAAGATCCGGAAACCTGTTGCAAGACCGCAGAAAGACTGGTTCCGCAAGGAAGGCACCCACGAAGCCATTATCAGCCGAATGGATTTTGATCTGGTTCAGAACATACTGGATACAGATACGCACCAGTCTGCCGGACAGGAAACGATTTATCCCTTTTCAGGCATTGTATACTGCGGCAACTGCCACCAAAGCTGCAACCGCAAGCAGACGGTAAAGAAAAACAAAAGCTATTTCTATTATGGCTGCTATCTTTCCAACCACACCACCTGCTGCAAGGGATTCTGCATCAATGAGTCCTATCTGGAACAGACTGTGTTAAATACGTTACACCAATACATAAATGACCTGACTGATATGGAACAAATGCTTTCCCATTTGGAAAACATCCCCACCCGGCAAGCCGAAGTAAAGACATTGACACAGGAAATCCAACATGCGGAAACTGCTTTGCAAAAATACCAGGCGCTTCTTGCCTCCCTTTATGAGGATTACCATGAAGGCTTGCTAAATAGAGATGAATACTTAGACTTAAAGGAGTCCTATCAGGAGCAGGTAAACGAGCTGGCCGCAGGCTTGGTTAACATGACCGCACAACAGGATGGACTGACTGCCGCATTCAAAGCAGACATCTCCCATATAGATGAGTTCCGAAAATATATGGAATCTCCGATCCTAAACCGCAAAATGCTGGTGTCTATGGTAAAAAAGATATACATTTATCCCAAAAACCGGATACATATTGTTTTCCGGTTCCCGGATGAGTTTGAAAAGCTGCTGCATTTCCTGCCAGACGCTGTTTCCGATAAGCTCATAGCAAGGGAGGTGTAGAGAGATGCCACATAAAAGAACGGGCAGAATTACTGATACAGCCGTTATGAACCCTCAAGCTACTCCTCCTGAGATTTACCTTACCGGATTATATTTGCGCATATCCGGGGAGGAAGCTGCAAAGGGGGAAAAACTGAATAACCAGAGGGACTTGCTGTTAAGCTATGTAAAAAAACAAAATGGTTTAAAAATTGTAGATATTTACTCCGACAACGGAGAAACTGGTACAAACTTTGACCGGCCTGAATGGAACCGCCTGATGGAGGATGTAAGAAAAAAGCGTATCTCATGTATTGTGGTAAAAGATTTGTCACGATTCGGACGGAACTACATAGAAACCGGAAATTACCTTGAAATGGTGTTTCCTGCCTTGAAGGTCCGCTTTATAGCGGTCAATGACAACTATGACTCAGGACAGTTGGAAAACAGTGCCCTTCAGCCGTTAGACACCATGATTAAGGGAATCGTGAACGAAGCCTATGCAAAGGATATTTCCCGCAAGATATTTACTGCAAAAGAAATCCAGCGAAAAAACGGATTATATTATGGGAACGTGCCTCCTTATGGCTACTGCAAAGATCCGGCGGACCCACACCATCTGATTGTCAACCAGGAAACGGCACCTACAGTAAGGCAGATTTTTCAGTGGAAGCTTGAAGGCATGGGCAACTTCCAAATTGCCCGACTCTTAAATGAAGGCAATATTGCGGCACCGATGCGGTATCAGTTTCTGGCAGGCGCTGTAAAAGCTCCACGTTACGAAAACAGCATCTGGCAGGGCATTACCGTTAAAGTTATCCTGAGCAACCGCACTTATACCGGGGATTTGGCAATGGGGAAAAAGAGGAAAAACCTCTCTAAAAATCTAACCAAAATCAGGAATATCCCCTATGAGGACTGGATAATAACGGAAAATACCCATGAAGCCATCATAAGCCGTGAATTATTCTTTGAGGTTCAGCGCATTTGTATGCAGGAGCTGGAAAAAAACAGGTCAAGCCGTTACTGTCATTCGGATGTTGATTCGCCGGATGATATTTTTGCCGGATTGGTTTACAGCGGGAACACAGGACTCAAGATGTATCGGACACGAAACTATTATGAAAAGCATGGCATGAAATATCGTTATACCACTGTTTCACAAAGGGATGCGGACTACTCAAAATGTTCAATCATCAGCATCAAAGAGGAACAGATACAGGAAACCCTGGTCTGCCTTCTGAAAAAGCAGATGGAATTGGCTTTGGAATTGAATGATTACCTTGCAACGGTACAGGAACATCAGACATTTCTTAGCAGAAGGGAGGCTTTGGAAAAACAAATCAAAGAACTTGCCGCAAGGCACAAAGAACTTACTTCTATGCAGTCAGATTTATACCTGCATTATTCGGAAGGGCTACTTGCCCGTGAAAAATATCTTGCGCAAAAGGAAGAATACAGACTGGAAAGGCTTTCATCAGAAAGCCGTCTGGCAGAACTGAAATCCACCCTTGAACGCTTGAAAATACGCTTTTCCCCACATAACCCATACATCCGGCTTCTATTGGAATTCTATGAAGGCGATTTCTTGTCAAAGGATCTTTTACATAGGTTAGTTGACAAAATTTATGTCTACGATTCTAAAACACTTGAAGTTGTTTTCAAATATCGGGATGAAATAGAACCTATACTCAAGTTCCGGGAAAGCGGGGTGATGCAATGAAAAGCAATTATCTTTACGAAAATTTTATGGGAGACAATATCCTCGCCTGCTATCTGAGGGTATCCGATGAAGATTTTGACTTGAAGCAAAATGTCCTGAAGGATGAAAGCACCAGCATCAGCGCACAGCGACGGCTGATACACAGCTATATTGAATCAAAGCCTGAGCTGAGGCAGATGAACATAAGGGAGTTTCTGGATGACGGTTATTCCGGTACCAATTTTGAACGGCCTGCAATTCAGGAAATCTTTCAACTGGTGTCCGAGGGCAGGATAGGCGCCATTATCGTAAAAGACATGTCACGGTTTGGACGGAACTATATCGAAACGGGCTGTTATATAGAGCAGATTTTTCCTTTAGTAGGAATACGCTTCATAGCCATCAATGATTCCTTTGACAGCACTGAGTACATTGGTAATACACCCGGACTTGAAATGGCGTTCAAAAACGTAATCTATGACTATTACAGCAAGGATTTGTCAGCCAAAGTAAAGAGCATTAAGAAGATACAGCAGAAACGCGGTGACTTTGTGGCAGCAAAACCGCCATATGGATATATTATTTCCCCTGCTGACCGGCACAAGTTGGAGGTTGATCCCGAATCTGCAGAAATTGTAAAGACTATATTTCGTCTGACTCTTTCCGGATGGAGGCCGGTAAAGATTGCACAACAGTTAAATGAACTTCTCATTCCTACCCCCGCACAGAGATTGCACAAACTTTACGGCTTTCAATGCGGCGGTTTCACAGAAGACCAACTGAGGTCTCAAATTTGGAAGCCTGGACAGGTTACAAAAATCCTTCAGGATGAAACAGTGACGGGAGCGACCGTCAACAACCGTGTTCAGGTAAAGGGTGTGGGCAGCAGAAAGTTCAAGCGGCAGAAAACGGAGGACCATGTGGTTGTCAGGGATACCCATGAAGCTATTATTGACAGGGATACATTCCTTCAGGCGGCTGCTATCATCCGCAATCGCAAAACTGTCCGCACTGACAATCGGCAAAAGAATGAAAACCTGTTTTACCAAAAGATATACTGCGGTCATTGTGGATGCAGACTAAAGCATGAGGTACACACACGCAATTCCAAAATCCATGCGATATACTATTGTCCTCATGCAAGACCTTCCGGCGGCGGCACATGCAACTTACATTCCATAAAAGACGAATTTCTAAAGGAACAGGTGTTGCGCCCGCTGCAGATTCAGGTTCAGCTTATTTTGGACAAACAGGTGCCTCTCCCAAAGTCTGACAAAGAAAAACTTCAGAGCAGACTGCGGGCAATTTCGCGGTTGCTGGAACAAAATAAAGGGAAAGTTCCTCGTCTCTACGAGGAATACAGAACTGGGAACATAAGCAGGGAACAATTTGTCAAACAAAAAGCTGCAATATCATCTGCAAACAATGAGCTTGACTCGGAAAGGAGTGAAATAGAAAAAAAGCTATACACCATAGAATCCGCGCAGAAAAAAACTGAGTCAGAGTCGCTTCTGGAAATAACCAGACTAAAAACCTTAACTCAGAATGCTGTTGATTTATTTGTACGTAAAGTCGTTGTAAATTCTCCGGATTCCATTGAAATCACTTGGAAATCAAAGGATATATTTGAAGAAATGTACAATAGGAATGCCTGAAAATCAGCATTCCTATCGAAAATGAAATGATAAATGTGAAAAGAAATTCTAAGCCTGCAAAATACGCAGTCTAAGAATTTCTATGTTTCACATAAAAGCTTGTAACTATAAACCGGTTTGTCTGTCTGAAACACAATACTCCACAATCACAATGGGGGTATCCGTCTTTTTCAGCAGATAATAGCTGTCATTAGCCTTGATCTGCCGGTGGTTCTCCGGGTCCAATTTCTCCACCAGCTGCTTTTGCAGCAGCTGTGCCAGAAGCTGTCCGTCCCTGCTGCCGTCGTAGTAAAAAACCTGCGCGCCGTGAACGTACTCCTCCGGATAACTGTTCTGGTGGATGCTGACGGTGATGGCAGGATTTACCTCCTCGATCAGGGCGACCCGCCGCTTCATATCCTGCACCTTTTTGTTGGATGCATCGCTGTCGTACAGGCCGTTTTCATCCTCCCTGGTCAATACCACCCGTATGTCCTGGGCCTCCAGATACTGCTGTACCTTCCGGGCAATACTCAGGTTCACATCCTTCTCCAGCACCTGGCCTATGCCTATTTTCCCGGGATCATCACCGCCATGGCCCGCATCAATCACCACGCAGACCTGCTCCCGGGACTCTGCAGCATCCCCTGCCTCCACATTCTTTCCGCCCACGAATACCGCCGCGCTGTGCGCCACATAGACCATGGACAGGACCAGCAGCACTCCCAGTCCCAGTGAAAAAAACTTTTCCAACCGTTTCTGCATATTGATAATAGTTCCTCTGTCTTCTTAATTATCAATATATGTGTGCCCATCCCCCCATATGCGGTAATACAAGTGCCATGGCCTTTCCGGGCAAAAGACCTCTTTGCCTGCCCGCAGCCTCTGGCTATACTCATGACCGCTTAGATTTCCCTTTCCTTGCGGCACGTGTTGTCCGATTCTGCAACATGCCGCACGGGAATCGGAAAATCTCAGCGGTCGCCAGTATAAGTCCTACGGGGCATTGACATAGGCATTAATCAACTCCCACGCCGCAGGTGTGCCATAACTGATCTGCCATACAGCCGCCCCGGCGATTCCACGGTTTTGCATCACATTCAGCTTCACCTGAATGGACTCCTCCGTCTCGGCCCAAATTTTGTGTGTCTTGCTGCCGCTCTGCCATTCCGCGTACAGCTGGGAGGTCTCCTCATCCCAGGTAGTCTCCACGCCGACCCTCTGCAAATAGTCCTTGGTATTGGACAAAAGCAGGTACTCGTCTGTCACCGCAGCACCGTCAATGGTCCACAGGATCGTATAAAAGGGCAGGGCATTGATCACCTTTTCCTTAGGCACCTGCTCCAGAGTACGGTCGATGCCGCCGCTGACATAGCCGATGCTGGCCACGGAACCGGGATCACCGCTGCCGTGCCAATGCTCGTCATAACCCATGATAATCACATAGTCAGCCACCTTTCCCTGCACGTCCCGGCGGTAATAATCATTGAAATTAAAGGGCACATAGTTGTCAAAGGACAGAATCAACTCGCTCCTGCGGCAGGCGATGGGCAACTCCCGGATAAACTGGGCATAGTGTTCGCTGCACTCCGTCGTCAGCTTCTCAAAGTCGATGTTGATGCCATCCAGATTCAGATTCACCGCCTCGTTTACTATATTTTCTATTAGTCTGCCTCTTACGGCGGTGGAGGACAGAAT
>CAMWSA010000230.1 GCA_947176785.1 uncultured Lachnospiraceae bacterium | reverse complement strand
AGGAAATTGAACAGGGCGGCGCTTTCTTTCAGGTTCCTTATCTTCCCATACCGGGAGCCGGGATTCCCTGTTGACAGCTGCACCTCATAAAGCTGCGCCATGATACTGTCTTTTCCTTCCGGTTTCCCCGCCTGCTCCTTTGTCCATTTGTAGAGCCGGGTAATCCGTGCCTTGATTTCCTTCAGCAGCTTATTGTCGGCAGCAATCTGGCGGTTGATATTTCCCTTCTCTGTGTCAATGCCTTTCCGCTCCATCTGGCTGGCAGCAACCCCCAGATGGATGGAAGGTATCTTGTCAATGCCCTGACGCTCGTAGGAGCGGTGGTCAATCCGTTCCGGCCTGCCAGCAGCCTCCAACGCTCTGTTGGCGTAAGCTGCCCAGGCAGCCCGCCATTTCTCTACATTCCCCTTGTCGTTCCAGTCGGTGGTGTCCTCCCGGTGGTTCTTCCAGCCGCCTTTACCGTTGGGGATTCGCTGGCCGCTTTCGTCCAGTTCGTAGACCTTCCGGCATTTCGCTCCCCACTGCCCGTCCTCCTTTAGCGGCCTGATGGTGAGCATGACATGGAAGTGGGGATTTCCGTCTTTCTTGTCATGGATAGAGAAATCCGCACACATACCGGCAGCGACAAAGGTATCACTGATGAAAGAGCGGGCAAGCCGCAGCTGTTCCTCCCGGTTCAGTTCTACCGGCAGGGAAATCTCTATCTCACGGGCAAGCTGTGCGTCACGGGGCTTTTCAACCATCTCCACACTGTTCCAGAGAGTGCTTCGGTCTTGAAATTCCGGCGGGGCATGGGGCGGCAATATGATTTCAGAGTGGACTACGCCACGTTTCCGGGTGTAATCATGGGTAAGCCCGTCCCATTCGTTGGTCATTTTGGTTCCGCTCTGGTAAGCGGCAGCGCCTACGGCGGACTTGGCCTTGCTGCGCTTGATAATCTGGACAGGCATATGGAATATGGCTATGGCGGTTCGCCTCCTTTCGGGTGGGGATAGATTGGCTTCGCTGGAAAGGGCAGACGCAGGGCGGGTGTCCTTTCCGGCGGAGCGCACAAGGGGTTTGGGGAGTGTAGCTCCCCATTGCGTCCAGAGGACGCCACGCCCCCGGCAGGGCGCACGCACCGGAACGGTGTATAAGTGCGCCGTTGGATTTTTAAGACTGCTGCATATCTTGGCTTTCAGGCTTGTTTTTCAGCAGCCGTATGACTTCCGGCAGGCGGGAAACGGCGGATAAAAATGCTTTGACTTCCTCGCCGGTCATGACGGTAGTGGCAGGGAAGATACTTTCCAGAATTGCCCCATGCTCAATCAGGAGGCGTGTCCTGGCTTTCCGCTCTGTGTCCGTTTTCCGGTTCAGGAGAATCTTCTGGCGGTTCTCCAACTGGCGGATTTCCGTCTTTACTTTTTCCTGCTGGTTTTTCAGCTTTTCTACATCTGGCATTTGTAATCACCTCCTTTCGGGCGGCAAAAAAGACAGCCGGTTCCGGTTGCCCTGCTGTGGCTTGGATTCTGTTGTCTGTCACCGTTCCTGCACCGGCAGCTTCTTGTCCGGGTAGAGTTTCCCGGCCATGACAGCGGCATGGTTCCTGATTCTGATTTCTCCCCGCTTCTCACTGGCTCTGGCGTTTTTGTAGCCCTCGTCAGAGAGGAAAAAGCGGTATCGCTCTCCGGGGAATCCCACCGGGCTGTCACTGTTCAGAATATCCACCGTTACCATGTGCCTTGTTTCCGGCAGGAACCGCTCCATGCCTGCCAGGTCATGCCCCTGCAGAACCGGCTCCCCCTTTCTGGCTTTAGTAGCGGCAAGCCTCTGGCGGATAGAATGATCCCGCTTTTCGATAAAGGCGGCCCGGTTATCCGCAATAAACCGGCTGCACTCCGGCTCTGCCAGTTTTTCCAGTTTCCGTATGGTATTCTCGACAATCACTTTTGAGAATAAATCGTCCTTCCTTTCCAGAACCGGCACAATCTCTTTCAGCCCGACAAGGGTTCCTTCCTTCGTTGGCGCGGCATACTGGCAGAGCATTTCCAGTTCGCTTTTGGTAAAATTCATTTGCCTCATTCCCTTCCCTTCTTTTTTTCAAAATACGTCCGCAATCGCTTTAATCCGCTCTTAACTGTCTGCTGTACCACCGATACGCTCACGCCTTCCTCTGCGGCAATCTCAATCAGTTTTTTGCCAAGTATGTAGCGGGCATGGATACGCCTTGCCTGTATGTCCGTCAGATTATCCATAGCTTCGGACAGATGTTCCAGTGTGGCAAGGAAAAGCTGTTCTTCCTCCTGTTCCAGCAGAATCTCCTCCGGGGACTTGGCGGTAAAATCAAAGGCACAGTTTTCAATCCCGTCCTCACAGTCAAGGGAATAGTACGCCTTGTGATACCAGATTTTGCGGGTGCGATTGTTTTCTTCTCTCCGCATAAGCAGCAGAGCCTCGGCCACTTCCTCCGATACCTCCACAAACACGTCCCCGGTGTAGTAGGGATAACAGTACCTTAGATTGATTGTTTTCATGGCTGACCTCCTAAAATGCGGAGAGGACAGGCAGCGGTTTCCTGCCTGTCCTCCCCGGAAATGTGATAGGGAAAAATTCCCTTCACTGGTTAGCCCGAAAACGGCCAATCGTAGGGTCTGTATCAGAAAAAATTTTTGATTTTCTTCCGTACCGCCTCAATGCTGTCCTGTATGGCAGCCTTGGAGCAGCCGCAAAGCACGGCAATCTCGGTATAACTCAAACCCTCCAGTGCGTAGAGCAGAAACCGTCGGCGCTGCGCCTCAGTACAGAGCGCAAGGGCGGCCTTGATCTCCAGCATGGTTTCTTTCCTGCATACCCACTGTTCTGGTGTCTGGTAGTAGCAGGAGCGCCCTTCGGTAAGGACTATGTACTCGTCAAACTCCCGGCTGTCCCAGTGCCTCCGCTTCTCATGGGCAAGGTTTTCTTCCTTGTGGTCGGCTCTGTCCAGATACTCGTATACTTCGACTGTGACTTCCACGGACAGTGCTTGTCCGTCTATGTTGATGGTGACTTCCATCTTTCTTTCCTCCGTTCAGATTTTTTGCAAAGGTTCCTGAACGGAGTGGGGTGGGGTGGGGAACGGCAGTGGGGAGCGTGTACGCCTCCTAAGAAAACAAAAGCGCCCGGATGGTTAAATTCCATTCGGACGCATAAGATACGGTATTCAGTTAGAATATGACAAATTTCGCATTTGCTGTCAGGGTGTTCCTGTTCCGTATTCAGAATTTTTTTAACAGTGAACCTTCTGGCAGCTTGTGCCAAAACAAATGACTTTTCAAAACGGCTCCTCCTTACAGCCGCTTTATATAAACAACACGATATGCAAAAAGGCGGCTTTGCTTTTGACAAAACCGCCAGAAGATATTCATGTAAAATGAGCGCACAAAAGGCTCTGCCAAGCGGCGGTTTTTTTCTTTTCTGCCGCCGGGCAGACTATCTTGTTTTACGAAATCACTTACCGTTTTTCTATGTTAATTACTTTTTGTGTCCACTCCCGGTAAAAATTTTCTTCATGCGAAACAAGCAACACTGTACCGGGAAATTCTTCTAGTGCTGTTTTTAAAGAGTCTTTCGCCTGCACATCTAAATGGTTTGTTGGCTCGTCCAGTATTAGAAAATTACATGGCTTTAGCGTCAGCAAACACATTTTCACTTTTGCCTGTTCGCCGCCGCTTAATGTTCCAATCGGCTGCATGGCGTGTTTGCTGGAAATGCCACATCTGGCAAGTGATTTACGCACCTCTTTCATCACCATTTCCGGGTAATTGTCTGAAATAATTTGTATGGGAGTTCTTGTTGTATCGTCCCATAATAAATCCTGTTCAAAATATCCGATAGTAACCTGATCGGAAAATTTATAATGACCGTTCATTGACGGAATCTCTCCAATCAGTGTTTTCAGCAAAGTTGACTTGCCAATCCCATTGAAACCCGTAATCACTACTTTTTGCCCGCCCTTTATTGTAAAACTAATATCAGACAAAACCGGATAATGATAGCCTACGGACAAATGCTTTACGAAAAGGTGTTCTGTATTCGTAAATGGCATTGATGGAAAATGGAAATATGGCGTTATCTCTTTCTGGTCTAATGCTTCCATTTTCTCCATTCGTTCAAGCTGTTTCCTTCGTCCTCTCGCCATTTTTGACTTTCTTCCGGCAATATTTTTACGGATAAATTCTTCCGTTTTTTTAATCTCCTTTTGTTGGGCGGAATACTGGCGCACATAATCTTCCCGCAACAGAGTTTTCTTTCTCAAAAATTCAGAATAAGTGCCGTAATACTTTGTTATCGTATCGTTGTCAATATCACAAATCCGATTAGCGATTTTTTCTAAAAACGCATAGTCGTGAGATACCACCATAAAAGCATTTTCAAGATTTGATAAGTAATCAGAAAGCCATAAAATATGCTCTTTGTCCAAAAAATTTGTTGGTTCATCAAGTAATAGTACGTCTGACTTTTCAAGAAGTAATTTTGCCAATATTACCTTTGCCCTTTGGCCGCCGCTCATCTGTTCAATCGGCCTTTCCAATCCTATCGCCAACAGCCCTAAACCATTCGCCACTTGCTCAATTTGAGTTTCGATGGAATAAAAGTCATGGATTTCAAGCTGTTCCTGATATTTCGCCGCAAGGTCAAGACATTCTGTATGTCCTCTGGCTGCTTTCTCATAAAGCTGTGTCATTTCTTTTTCAATCTGGTACAATCTCGAAAAAGCTGATTTCAAAAAGGAACGCATGGTAAGACTTTTCTCTATCTCCGCATACTGATCCAGATAACCAATCGATACTTGGGACTGCCAGATAATGCGTCCATTATCTGGAATTATCTGCTCTGTGCAAATCTTAATCAATGTGCTTTTACCTGTTCCGTTTTGTCCAACAATCCCGATATGCTCGCCTTTATTCAGAGAGAACGCTGCATTTTTATAAAGCAGATTATCCCCAAAAGAGTGTGTCAGTCCTTCGATTTCTAATAAACTCATGTTAATCACAATCCTTTCATTTGTTTTTGCCTAACAGCAATACTGGTGTCTTTGAAGGTTTCATCTTGTATACCCATAGGGCACACGTGTCCATTCAGCCATTTCACAAGGTATAAAATTACTGCCATAAACACAAAAAGACAGAAAGCACCTGCACACATCTGTGTACTGCCTTCTGCCTATATGGATTCCTGTTCCTATATGACAAAAGGCTACAGACAAAACATTGTCCATAGCCTTTCATACGCTTAATCTGCATACGGAAAACAGGCAATAAATATGCTGATAGTCAGAATAGCTATTGCCTTATTTTCCGATGAAATCTTAATGCGTTATTTATACGCCATACTCTGTACAATGTTTCATCGGAATGGATTGTACAGAGTTCAGTTTCTTTTTAAGTTGATTGGTCAAATAAAAATTCATTTCAGTTCTCCTTTGAGGGAAATTCCCACGCCAACAATCATACTACACTCATACCCGTCTGTCAATGCCCTTCCGAACGCTTTTCAAATTCCATCGTAAATCAGTTCATGCAAAATGATTTCCTCTGCCTGCGCCTTACAGTTATTAGCCAGCCCTACCCATTTCATCTGGTCGGCTGCTTTCAGTTCTTCGGTCACACCGGCGGCCTTCATCAGCTGTGGCATAAGAATATCCATTCGCTCATTGGCGGCCTTGTCAATCTCCAACAAATGGGGATAGAGTTTTTCCGTCAGGAGCAGGCTGGTATACAGCCCCTTCCGGTGTTCTTTCAGATAACGGAGCCTCATGCGCCCATACCTGCCGATTGGCGTGTCCGGCTGCTCTTTCAATACCAGATTCGGGATATAGTAATCGCCAACTTTTGTATAAGTCAGTCCATTCATGTGTATGCCTCCTTGTCCTTTCTGTGATATGCCAGCCGCCTACATAGCGGCTCTGTCCGGTACTGGTGCTTTTTGGGGTTCTTTTTTTGGCAGGCTGCCGGCCGGGATAAACACGCCTTTTTCCATATCCTCGGCACGGATAGAGGCTTTCTTCGCCTCGATTTCAGCCTTTTTCTTTGCCTTGATTTTATCCTCGTACCGTTTTTGTGTCCCGTTGGCTTTGCGCCAGAGATACGCCTGGTGCAGCTTGTCTTTGCGTTCCTCCTTTTTCCGCTGGGCTTCCAGGTCCTCCGGCGTGAGGTTCACTTCCCCGAAATGGGGCGGTATGTACCTCCCAACAAAATTAAAGTAAA
>CAMWSA010000229.1 GCA_947176785.1 uncultured Lachnospiraceae bacterium | reverse complement strand
TTCTTGCGCAAAATGGCAAAATTTCTGTGTGGATTCCGGTTTATCCGGGTTAGGAGAAATGGACAGAGGACTTGTATGGAGTTTAAGCATTATTCCGTCATGCTGCGGGAGACCATCGAATATCTGAATATCAGGGCGGACGGAATCTATCTGGACGGAACGCTGGGAGGAGGCGGACATGCCTGGGAGGTGTGCAGAAGGCTGGAGAAGGGTCACCTTTACGGGATAGACCAGGACGATGCGGCCATAGCGGCAGCGGGGCAGCGTCTGGCACATTTTGCGGGAAAAGCGACTCTCATCCGTGGCAATTACCGCAATGCCAGGGCGGTTCTGGGGGAGCAGGGCGTCCTTCTGGTGGATGGCATTCTGCTGGACCTGGGGGTTTCCTCCTATCAATTGGACACGCAGGAGAGAGGGTTTTCCTACCGGTATGACAGTCCGCTGGACATGAGGATGGACAGGCGTCAGGCATTGACGGCCAGGGAGATCGTAAACACATACAGCGAGACACAGCTTTTCCAGGTGATCAGGGATTATGGGGAGGATGCTTTCGCCAGGAATATTGCCAGACATATCGTGCAGGCCAGGGAGCGGGAGCCTATAGAGACCACCGGGCAGCTAAATGAGGCGATAAAGGCCGCCATCCCGGCGAAAATGAGGCAGAACGGCCATCCCTCCAAGAAAACCTTTCAGGCCATCCGCATAGAGTGCAACCATGAACTTGAGGTACTCAGGGATGCCCTGGAGGATATGATTGCCCTGCTGGCTCCCGGAGGACGTATATGCGTCATTACGTTTCATTCCCTGGAGGACAGAATAGTCAAAACGGCTTTTAAGAAGGCGGAAAATCCATGTACCTGTCCGCCGCAGTTCCCGGCGTGTGTCTGCGGAAAGCAGCCCCTGGGCAGCGTCATTACGAGAAAACCGGTTCTGCCGGGCCGGGAGGAACTGGAGGAAAACAGTCGTTCAAAAAGCGCTAAATTGCGGGTATTTGAGAAAAAGAAATATGAGTCGCCTGCTCCCTAAGAATGCACTGCCGAATATCCGGACGCCGGGAGTGCCCGGATGTTCGGCAACAAACCTGTGTGCTGTATGGGAGTATGCGGAAATCTGAATAGAAAGGCTTAGTTGTATTATGGCACGGACAACTTATGGAAATCGACCTACAAATGCATACAGAAACACAAACACCCGACAAAATATAAGAACAGAAACCCGGACGGCCCCGCAGCGCTCCGCCCGGCAGGCCCCGCACCAGTCCCCGGGCGGGCGGACAGGCAGTTATGTGTATGGCAGTGCGGCACCAAAGCTGAACCTGCAGCAGGAGATGGAGCAGCAGCCCCGCCGCACGCTGAGCAATGCCACCCGGAAAAACAGGGACAAGGCCAGGCATATGAGCCTGGGATATGTATTATTCCTGGCGCTGGCAATGTGTGTGGCCGGCTATGTGCTGATACACTACATTCAGCTGCAGGCCGATATCACCACGGCTACGGAGCGCATAGCCAGCCAGGAGAAGGAATTGAACAATCTGAGGGTAGCCAATGACGAGGAACTGAGCCGGATCACCAGCAGCATAGACATGGAGGAGGTAAAGCGGGTTGCCATCGGTGAACTGGGCATGGTATATCCCCAGGAAGGGCAGGTCATCACCTACACCAACGAGGGGAAGGACTACGTGCGCAAGGTGGAAGGCAGCAACTAGGGTGAAAAGGATTCTCACCATCCTGATTTGAGTCGCAGCGCAGCTGCGGAATGGAGGTTAGCCTGCAAAGGGAAAGGCAATCGGACGAAATATGTCTTGCGGGCAGAAAAAACTAACCGTTTGTGAGTATAGCAAAGGAAAAAAATAATATGTCAGAGAGAGTGCAAGGCAGAAAAGGTTCAGCCAGGGGGGGCGGGATACCGAGAACTGCCCGCCCCCAGGCAGAGAGACTCCGGGCCAGGCGGAAAAAGGATAAGAGATTTGGCAGCAGGATGCAGAAAAAGCTGGTGGTACTGTATGTCATGGTACTGCTGGCTTTTGTGGGTTTAAGCCTTCAGCTGATCAGGATTGCCCGGGACAAGGAGGACGAGTACACAAGGCAGGTTCTCTCCCAGCAGCGGTATGACAGCACTACGATCCCTTTCCGCAGAGGGGATATCGTGGATGCCAACGGGACACAGCTGGCGGTCAGTGAAAATGTATATAATGTCATTCTGGATGTGAAGGTGATCAGGGACACGGAGAAGCTGAATAAAAAGGAATATATGGAGCCTACGCTGCAGGCGCTGGGGAAGTATTTTGATCTGGACATGACCGCCGTCCGCTCCTATGTGTCTACCCATGAGAATTCAGCATACTATGTGCTGGCCAGGCGTCTGCCCTACGATGCCATCAGCGCTTTTCAGGAGGCTATGGATGCGGAGGACAGCATGATCAGGGGGGTATGGTTTGAGAAGGAATACAAGCGATATTATCCCCTGGGCAGCCTGGCCTGTGACGTGGTGGGCTTTACCAGTTCGGACAATGTGGGCGCATATGGCCTGGAGGCGTATTACAACGAGGAACTTAACGGGACCACAGGCAGGGAGTTTGGCTACCTGAACGACGATTCCACGCTGGAGAGGACCGTAAAGCCCGCGGAGGACGGCTATACCATACACACCACTCTGGACGCCAATTTGCAGGGCATGGTGGAAAAGTATTTAAAAGAGTTCGATGATGCCCATAAGGATGCGGCCAGGATTGGAAACGGGGCTGAGAATGTGGGCTGTATCGTGATGGAGGTCAACACGGGAAGGATACTGGCTATGGCGAGTTACCCGGTTTATGATCTCAACGACACCCGCAACACGGATGCCCTGATCGGCAGCGTGCGTGTGGACGCGGAGGGCAACAAGACCAAGGAGTATGTCACGGCGGAGAGCATTGCGGAGATGGACGACACAGAACTGTACATGAACCTGAATTACCTGTGGAAAAATTTCTGTATCAGTGACACCTACGAGCCGGGGTCCACTTCCAAGCCTTTCACCACGGCCATAGGGCTGGAGACGGGAGCCCTTACCGGCAATGAAGTCTACCAGTGCGGCGGTTATCTGGAGAGCGGCGGACACAGGATCAGATGCCACAACACATGGGGCGACGGGGACGTGAGCGTGGAGGACGCCATTGCCTGGTCCTGTAATGTGGCGCTGATGAAGGAAGCCCAGACCATCGGCATAGAGCGTTTTGCCCAGTTCCAGCAGGCTTTTAACTTTGGCCTGAGAACCAATATTGATCTGGAGGGAGAGACCAGGACAGCCTCCCTGATTCTGGACGGAGACCATATGACCCCCACGGATCTGTTCACCTACTCCTTCGGACAGGGCTTTAATGTGACCATGATTGAGATGATCACCGGGTACTGCGCGCTGATCAACGGCGGCTACTACTATGAGCCCCATATGGTAGACAAGATCACCAACGCAAACGGAGCCACGGTGGAGAACATCGAACCCAGGGTACTGCGCCAGCCCATATCGGAATCTACCTCGGAGAGGATACGCCAGTACTGCAACGCCGTGGTAATGCGGGAGAATGACAGCAGAATCACGGGCCGGACGGCCCGGCCTGCGGGCTATGCCATCGGGGGAAAGACCGGCACGGCCCAGACCGTTGACAGGGACACCAAGCAGCGTTCCAAGACGGAGTTTGTGGTATCCTTTCTCGGCCATGCCCCGGCGGACAACCCCCAGATTGCTATCTATGTGGTGGTGGACAGGGCCAATGCGTCAAGGCAGGACGACGCCAAATTTGCCACGGGTATTGTGCGCAATGTTCTGACAGAGGCACTGCCCTACCTGAATATTTATATGACGGAGGAATTGTCGGAGGCGGAGGTCAAGGAACTGGAGGAACGCCAGCTGGCGATCACAAACCAGTACACCCAGACCCCGGAAGAGGAGGATCTGGACAACATGCAGGGACAGGAACCCCAGCCCACCCAAGCACCTGTGGCCAGCCGACCGGCCTGGATGGATTTTCCCATAGATCCGGCTACGGGCCATAGGGTGGACCCGGCCACGGGCCAGCATTATGATCCCGATACAGGAGATTCCGTCACCGAAGCCTGGGGGGTGCTGGAGTAAGGGGCAGCCACAAAAGAGAAATATCACGAATAACCTCATAATAATGGGAATACAGTATAGTAACGGTTATTATGAGGTTTCCGACATGCCGGAGATACATAACAAGATAGCGCACCGAAAGAAGATATTGACAGTTTTTCTGGGCTGCAGCCTGGTGCTGGTGGGGCTGTTCGCCCGCCTGATCTACCTGATGGTGTGGGAGGCTGATTACTATGCGGAAAAAGCCACGGACCTGCACGAGCGGGAGCGCAGCATAAAGGCGGCCAGGGGACGTATCCTGGACTGTAACGGGGAGGTGCTGGCCGACAACCGGACGGTATGTACCATCTCTGTGATACATAATCAGATCGAGGACCCGGAGGCGGTCATTGCCATGCTGTGCCGGGAACTGGAGTTGTCCGAGGAATATGTGCGGGGGCGCGTGGAGAAATACAGTTCCATGGAGCGCGTCAAGAGCAATGTGGATAAGGGCACGGGGGACAGGATCCGGGAATACGAGATGCCGGGAGTCAAGGTGGACGAAGACTACAAGCGGTATTACCCTTACGGGGAACTGGCCAGCAAGGTGCTGGGCTTCACCGGCGGGGATAACCAGGGCATCATAGGGCTGGAAGTAATCTACGAGAAATATCTCCAGGGAGAGCCGGGAAAAATCCTGACCATGACGGATGCCAAGGGAATTGAGGTGGAGGCTGCCGGGGAGAGACGCATTGAGCCGGTAAACGGCAATGACCTGTATATCAGTCTGGACCGCAATATTCAGACCTACGCCACGCAGCTGGCCTACCAGGCCATGGAGACAAAGCAGGCCCAGAGTGTGTCCATTCTGGTGATGAATCCCCAGAACGGGGAGATTTATGCCATGGTAAATGTGCCGGAATTTGATTTAAATGACCCTTACACGCTGCCGGAGGGATCAGGGGAGAATTTGTCCCAGCAGGAGCAGCAGGACCTGCTCAACCAAATGTGGCGCAACGGCTGCATCAATGATACCTATGAGCCGGGATCCACCTTCAAAATCATCACGGCGGCGGCGGGCCTGGAACAGGGGGTGATCACCCCCCAGAGCCAGTTTTCCTGCCCGGGATTTATTGTGGTGGAGGACAGCAGGATCCGCTGTCACAAAGTGTCGGGCCATGGGGGGCAGGATTTTACACATTGTATGATGAACAGCTGCAATCCGGCGCTGATCTCTGTGGGACTGCTGTTGGGGGTGGATACATATTATGGCTATTTTGAACGCTTTGGCCTGTTGACCAAGACCGGTGTGGATCTGCCGGGGGAGGCGGGCACCATCATGCACAAGAAGGAGAATATGGGCCTGGTGGAACTGGCTACGGTATCCTTTGGGCAGTCCTTTCAGATCACGCCCATACAGCTGGTCACTACCGCATCCTCCATCATCAACGGCGGAAGGCGGATTACCCCCCACTTTGGCGTAAAGGTGGTGGACTCCCAGGGAGAACTGGTGGAGAGCTTCGCCTATCCGGCCACAGGCAATATCGTGTCCGAGGAGACTTCCGCCACCATGCGGGAAATCCTGGAGATGGTGGTGAAGGAGGGCTCCGGCAAAAACGGCAAGGTGGAGGGCTACCGGGTGGGGGGCAAAACTGCTACCAGCCAGACGCTGCCCAGAGGGAGCGGGCGGTACATATCTTCCTATATCGGCTTTGCGCCGGCGGATAATCCCCAGGTCATCGCCGTGGCTATCGTGAATAATCCCCAGGGCGTATACTACGGGGGCCAGGTGGCCGCCCCCATCGTCCGGCAGCTGTTTGAAAATATTTTGCCCTATATGGGGATTGAGCAGACAGAGGAGACAGATACTGTTGACGGCTGAAGGAAGGGCACGCTCCCGGCGGGGGCTGGCAGGGGACGGAATAAGTCTTCTTGCAAAACGAAGGGTTTAGGTATATAATGGGTGGGATTTCGTTCGTTTTGGAGGAATATGGCCCCAAGGGGCCGGGTATTCATCACCGTTTTGTGAGGTTGCAGGGAATATGCGGAACTGAAATAAGAGGATTTCAGCATATTCCCGGAAAGCGCACTGATGAATATCCGGACGCCAGAAGGGGCCGGGTATTCATCACCGTTTTGTGAGGTTGCAGGGAATATGCGGAACTG
>CAMWSA010000228.1 GCA_947176785.1 uncultured Lachnospiraceae bacterium | reverse complement strand
GGATTTACAAGTCTTATCGGAGGTTTTGTGTTGTTCTCTGGATGTTTGGACTATTTTTGATTGGTGCTGAGTATGTTCCTCTCAGGGAAAAAATAAAAAAGGGCTTGAGCTATGTGGGGATGGGGAGCCTGGGGGTCGCCACCTACTATGTGATTTTGCAGGTCCTTCTGCGCATTCAGGGAAAGGAACTGGCCTCCTACCAGGGGATCAGCGGCATGGGCAGTGTGCCCGGGAAGGGGCTGCTTCAAACGGTTTTACAGATGTACAGGGACTTTCTGGCTTTTACTCTGAAAGGAAATGTATTTATGAACAACCGCTTTGCCTGGGGAGCCATGATATTGCTGGGCGTCAGCGCCCTGGCGGTGTTGTTTTCTCTGTGCCGGCAAAAGAGATGGTGGAGGAGTCTTTGGTTTTTCATCATAATGGCTGTAACAGTGGCGGGTCTGCCCGTCGCCATGAATTTGATTCTGGTCATTTCGCCGGATGTGACGTATCATCTGTTGATGCGGTATCAATGGGTGCTGCTGCCCATATGCATGGTGGCGGTCATCAGCCGTCACAGCCAACGGTTGCCCTGGGCGGCCTGGCTGGGGCTTATATGTGGCCTGGTGCTGACGTTTAACTACGGGGTGATGGACCAGATCGCCTACTCCAATTTGGAGAAAAAGTACGAAAAGACCTATGCTTACTGTATCCGGCTCCTGGACCGGATTGAGCAGACGGAAGGATACTATCAGGGCATACCCATCGCCATGATTGGTGTGGTGGGTGATCAGTCCTATCCGGTGACGGATCTGACCGGGGATGTGACGGCGGGAATGATCGGCATTGGCGGCGACAGTTTGTTGTATACAGGGGCCAATTATCAGGCATTTTTACAAAACTATCTGGGAGCAACGCTCAATATTCTGCCCCCGGAAGCCATGGAGGAGATGTATTACAGCGAAGCCTATCGGGAGATGGAGAGTTTTCCAGGCGCGGATTCTATTCGCGTCATCGACGGCGTTATGTATATTAAGACGGAGAACCGGGAATAGGGTAATTTTTCATCGGGATTATAGATATAATGACGAAATCCGGATATCGCTCTTGACCTTACAGTTAGTGGAAGGCTTATAGTAGCCGTGCTTTGCAAAGCGGCATGGAGGATCCATAGAATTGGAGGAGAATTATTATGAGACGAAGAGAAAAGATTGCTGCATTCATTGGCATTGAGTTTGGCCTGGTTATCCTATGCACCCTGCCACTTTTCCTGCTGCACGCTGACCCCGCAAGTCTGCTGATGATTCTTACATCGGTAACGTTTATGTTCCTGCCTGCACTCACAACTCTGATAGTAAGGCGGCTGGCCCATGATAAAGGCAGGCTGTTCTTACAGTTAAATATCCGGAAGGCATGGAAGGAATATCTGTTGGCGGCATTTCTTCCCGGAGTCTTGGAAGGGATAGGCGTGGCGCTCTATTTCTTCATATTCCCAAACCATTTTGACTTGTCCCTGACCTATGCGGCGCAGCTGCTCGCCATCAATGGACAGGTGGCTGATTTGCCGCAGCTTACCCTTCCCGTTGTCGTCGGCATTGGCTTGATTTTCATATTGGCGGCACCGCTGGTTATTGTAAATCATGTAGCGGCCTTTGGCGAAGAAATTGGCTGGAGAGGTTTTCTTTTGCCATTGCTGGTGGAAGAGCTTGGTGTACAAAAGGCGATTTTACTGAATGGTGTTCTATGGGGAACTGTCCATGCCCCGTTGGTCTGCTTTGGCTTAAACTATAATGGTACTTATCCGGGCCAACCCTGGTCTGGCATTCTGATGATGGTACTCTTTGCAACCAGTATTGGAGTATTTCTCTCCTATCTGACACTTAAATCCGGAAGTATTTTCCCCGCTTGTATTGCCCATGGCGCAATCAATGCCATTCGAGAAGCGCCGCTTTTTATTTGCTTGAATACCTTCAACGCTCTTTTGGGGCCAAAACCATCTGGTATAATTGGTATGATTGGCTTTTTGGTTCTGGGAGCAGCTATTTTTTTCAAGGTCACTCAATACCCGGATCTGCAAAAGGACGGTTAGCCAGAAACCAAAATTAGATGCGTCCTATTCTGTATTTTGATTTGACAAGCAACTTTCAAAATAGTAAACTATACGATATGTTAAATTCCTAAATATGTATAGTATAGAACTCCAAGCATACAAATTTGCCAGATCACCATATAGTGAAAGGCGGGACAGGACATGGCGTTTTTATCCATTGTGCTTCCCTCATACAATGAGGAGCAGAATATAGCCCATACGGCCCGGGTGTTGTCCGGGCTGCTGGTGCAGGAGCAGATAGAATATGAACTGATTTTTGTCAGTGACGGGTCCCGGGACGGCACTTACCAGGAGATCCTGAAAGCGGCGCAGCAGGACCCTCACATCAAGGGGGCGGAGTTCTCCCGAAATTTTGGCAAGGAAGCCAGCATCTTTGCGGGGTTACAGCTGGCAACGGGTAATGCCGTCATCGTTATGGATTGTGATTTGCAGCACCCGCCCCAGGTAATTCCACAGATGTGGAAGCTGTGGAACGAGGGTTATGAGGTGGTGGAGGGAATCAAGTTAAGCCGGGGCCGGGAAGGGCTTCTGCACAAATGCTTTGCAGGGGCTTTTTACAGGATTATGAGCGGACTGATCAAGATGGATATGAACGCTTCCTCGGACTACAAGCTGCTGGACCGCAAAGTGGTGGACGTGCTGCTTGGCCTGCCGGAGAAAAATACCTTTTTCAGGGCGCTGACTTTTTGGGCAGGTTTTAAGACCGTCAATGTGGAGTATGAGGTGCAGGAGAGGATGTATGGGGAGAGCAAATGGTCTTTTTTCAGCCTGATGCGATATGCGATTACCAATGCAACCTCCTTTAGCACACTGCCCTTGCAGCTGGTGACAGTGCTGGGGCTGGTGTCCATCCTGTTCAGCATGGGACTGGCAGTGCAGACTTTGGTAAAATACCTGACAGGCACGGCAGTGGAGGGCTTTACCACGGTGATTCTGCTGATTCTGATTATCGGTGGTTTTATCATGTTGAGCCTGGGAGTTATCGGACATTACATCGCCCGGATCTATGAGGAGGTCAAGGGGCGTCCCAGGTATATTATCAGCCGGGTGACAGATAATGTGCAGGGGAATGTAACCGGCGGCTGGAAGCGGTAGCCCGTATGCCCCGGGCGGGGGAATGTTCATTGCCGGGTTCAGGTGATGGAAGGGAATATGCGGAACTCTAAACAGCACATTCCAGGACAAAGCGCTGATGAATATGCGGAACTCTATATAGGAGGGCGCGCAATTGAAAAAAAACAGAATTGCAAGTATAGAACTGTTGCGTATCCTTGCCATGATGATGGTGGTGATGCTGCACTATTTGTCCAAGGGGGAACTGCTGACCCCCCTGACGGAAAAATTTGGCGCTGGGGCCTATATCGCCTGGCTGCTGGAGGCATTTTCCATTGTGGCGGTGAATGTCTATATGCTGATCAGCGGTTATTTTCTGGTGGAGTCGGGCTTTAAGGCAGGGCGGCTGGCGCAGCTGATCTGCCAGGTGTTGTTTTACAGTCTTCTGATCCCGCTCATATTGATGGCGGTGGGGATTTTGAAGCCGGGGCAGCTTACTGTATACCGGCTGCTGCAATACCTGTTTCCGAACCAGATGATACATTACTGGTTTATCACAGCCTATATAATTATGTATCTGCTTTCGCCGGTGCTGGCCGCAGGAGCCAGGCAGCTGAGCCGGAAACAGCTGAAGATCACGATTATTTTGCTGCTGTGCTTTTTTTCCGTCAGCAAATCCGTGCTGCCGGTAAAGCTGGAGATGGACAATGCAGGCTATGATGGCCTGTGGTTTGTCTGCGTGTTCCTGGTGGCGGCTTATATACGCCTGTATGGAATCCCCTTTTTCCAAAAAGGAAAACGGGGGGTGCTGTGTTATCTGGGCGGCTGTATCCTGATTTATGGCTTAACCCTGGGAGTGAGGCTGGTATATCTAAAGAGCGGGCGGCTGGGCAATTTTATCCATTCGCCCTATGACTATAACCATATATTGAACCTGTTTGCAGCAATTTCGCTGTTCTATGCATTTTCTAATTGGAAGCTGTCAGGGGAAAAGTTTATGGGAAAGGTGATTCTGCGGGTGGCTCCCTATACCCTGGGGGTATATCTGCTGCATGAGCATATTGAACTGCGCACGCTCTGGCCTCACTGGCTGGGCGCTACCCTGGAGTGCAGCCCCTGGACCCTGGTGCTGCGGGCATTTGGCAGTGTGTTTCTGGTATTTGCTGTGGGCATCCTGGCAGACATGGTGCGAGGCGCATTGTTTGATGTAGTCGGGAAGCTCTTGCGCCAATTGCGGAGTATTATTGACGGACGCTGAAATTTTCCAATACCGGCATGCCACATATAGCATTATTGGAAAACATAGGACATGCAGGAAGGAAAATCTGACCGTTCGTGAGTATGGAAAAGCATATTCCCGGGCCGGTGTGATTTCCGGGGAGATGCAGAACTTGAATAAGGAGAAGACAGATGATCGCTTTTAATGTGCCGCCTTATACAGGCAAAGAGATGGAGTATATCAGAGAGTGTGTGGAGAACCAAAAGATCTGCGGTGACGGCCCCTACACCAAAAAGTGCAATGAGTGGATTGAGGACAGGACCCACACCACAAAATGTCTGTTGACCACCTCCTGTACCCATGCCACAGAAATGGCGGCCCTGCTGGCCGGGATTAAGGAGGGGGATGAGGTAATCATGCCTTCCTACACTTTTGTGTCCACGGCGGATGCCTTTGTGCTGCGGGGGGCGACTCCGGTGTTTGTGGATATCCGCCCGGATACCATGAATCTGGACGAGAATTTGATCGAGGCGGCTATCACGGACAGGACCAGGGCCATTGTGCCGGTGCATTATGCAGGCGTGTCCTGCGAGATGGACAAGATCATGGAACTGGCGGATAGATATCACCTGACAGTGATCGAGGATGCGGCCCAGGGCATCATGTCCTCCTACAAGGGAAAGGCTTTGGGGACTTTTGGCGAATACGGGTGTTTCAGCTTCCACGAGACCAAGAATTTCAGCATGGGCGAGGGCGGCGCGCTGCTGATCCGGGATAAGGAAAATATCGAGGATGCGGAGATCATCCGGGAAAAGGGAACCAACCGCAGCAAGTATTACCGGGGGCAGATTGACAAATACACCTGGATTAACTATGGCTCCTCCTATCTTCCCAGCGATATGAACGCCGCCTACCTGTATGCGCAGCTTGAGAGGGCGGAGGAGATCACGGCGGCCCGTATGGCCTGCTGGGATCGGTATTACGAAAATCTTCTCCCGCTGGCGCAGGCCGGACGGATCGAACTGCCGGTGGTGCCCGAGGGCTGCGTACACAATGCCCATATGTTTTACATCAAGACCAAAGATATCGAGGAGCGGACGGCGCTGATCGGCTGTCTGAAAGAGCATGACATACTCAGCGTATTCCACTATATCCCGCTGCACACGGCTCCGGCGGGGCAGAAATTTGGCCGCTTCCACGGGGAGGACCGTTACACCACCAAAGAGAGCGAGCGTCTGCTGCGTCTCCCCATGTTCTACAGATTGACGCTGGAGCAGGTGGATTATATCTGCCGGCAGGTGAAAGGCTTTTATGAAAGGTATACTAACGAGCGTTAAGATTTTCCAATTCCTGCACGCCTCATGCTGCATAAGGACAGGATGTGACGTGCAGGAAGGAAAAGCTAACCGCCCATGGGTATAAGACGGAAAGGTAGATACATGAGGCGAGTGGGAAAGCATATGGGAGGGGTGCTGCGGGCAACACTGCTCTGCGGCATGGGCGTCCAGATCCTGCTGGGTCTGGCCTGGCTTATCAAAAACATGGGAGGTCTGCAGAACTTTCAGGAGAGCATTCTGCTGCTTGCCGGGGAAAGCGCGGCGGACGGTTTCTACAGCGGCATTCTGTACAGGGGGCTGGCGGCGCTTCTTTCCTCTCACTTGTGGATTCTGTATGGGATCCAGTTGGCTGCGGCGATTGCTGCGGCCTATGGACTCATGTCCTGCTTTTTGGGCAGTGAAAAAAGAGTGTTGCGCCTGTTTTGTGCATTGGCTTTGACTACGGTTCCGCAGGCCATGCAATGCCATCTGGCAGTGTTGCCCTGGTCTCTGGGAACTTCTCTGATGCTGGGGGAGACCGCTCTGTGGAGGAGAGCCTGGGATTTGCAGAGAAGCGGTAATTCCGCAGAAGGGGGCAGAGGGGAGATTGAGAGAACTTCCGCGGGGCAGGACAGGCGGGAGACTTGGGAGAGCTCCGCAGGGCAGGACAGGCGGGAGA
>CAMWSA010000227.1 GCA_947176785.1 uncultured Lachnospiraceae bacterium | reverse complement strand
CATTTTTTGCAGAACATGGCAAACTCGTGCATATCCATTTCGCTTACGTTTACACTTTCACAATACTCTTGAAATTCGAGCAGACCCATTTCGCTTACGTTTACATCATTCATCTCTGCCATTCCATCCTTTCTGAATCAATGCCATATTCCGTCATCATTTATTTGATGATTTTTCCAACCAGTATATGTTGACCTCAATTCTCTCATCATCTACCTATAAACAAAATCTTTCGCATCATATGTTATTTTCTGCGGATTTGCTTCTGCGAATATCGCAATTGCGTCCTCTATGTAATCATAAATATCATCATCTGTATATGCAAAAAGCATTGGATTCACATCATCCTCTGATATTTTTCCTGTATGATATTGATACGCATACATACCGCATTCTTTGATATAATTTAACGCCCCTGTTATTGTTTTCATTTGCTTTTCATCAAACAAATTTGAATCCTGAAGAGTCCCGCTTATAAAATCACAGAACCATTCAAAATTATTATCCCAATTAAAATTGCCATTATCTCTCCCTTCATTTCTAAGTTTCTCAGCTTGTCTAAGCAATTCTCCTTGCAACGAATCCGCCTGACCTCTTTTCGGAACCAATTCTTTCCATACTCTCTTACATGTTTCAATGTGCGATGCTTTATAGTTTCTTATTCCAAGTCTCTTAACAACCGTGTACATTGATTCAAAATCAATCAAATCATCTTGTTTCATCTTCTTTTCTCTCATAACACCTCCATGATCGGCAAGCCAGGCAGACAGTCACCTCACGATACCATCCCCTTACAGAACTATGTGTGCGACTTTCCCGCACTATGAATATCTCATCATTGCACTCCTTACGATACTGCATTAGGCACTTAACAATGAAATCCTGCACAAAACGGCAAAATTTTGGTTCTGGCTTGTCCAGGTTAGGAATGTATGAGAGCAGTCTTGAAATCCTCATACATTCCAAATGCTGTTTTCAAAATATCTTCCAAATCTTCATATGCCCCAAAGACCGGCTTTTTAATCCGATAATTTACGTCAATAAGCCGCCTTGAATAGACACTCCAGGGTGAGCCAAGCAACAATTCGCCATTCTCCCTGACTACCCATACCAAATCGGCCATGCCGTCCCGCAATATGATATGAAAGCCAAATGTAAAAGTGTCGAATTGTTCTTCTTTTATTTTATAAAATTTTTCTTTGGCATGAAACATCGGAGAATACCCTAAATCCCTGATTATACTCATGACTTCATCTCGCTCAACATAAACTAAGCGGTCGCTTGACGGCGTCCTCTCACTGCCGAAGTGGGCAGACAATTCTTCATACCGCCTGATAAAGTCCATTTTTACCAGCGCATTTTTGATTTTAATATGCAGTTCTATCATAATTCATCATCCCTTCCTTACAACCATACTGCTTCCGGATAACGTTCTCCTTTTGCTGTTTGTCCCCCCTATCCTCCATATCCTATGATAAGCTATTCGTCCTCCCAGTTGTCGGGGATATTGTCAATTATGCCGAAACTTCGCATGAAAAATTTATTCTCTTTATATTCAAAAACAACCTCAAGCTGTGAATTTCTTGTGGTACACCAGTAATCGAAGCTGATCCGGTTTTTTTCTTCCATATAAATAAAGGCTAAAATAAAACTAAATTTCACTTCCTGTGGTGTGGGGTTGTCCTCCATACTTTGAGAATAATCAATCCGGTACGTACCTGCGGGACTTGGAAGGGTCACATAACCACGCCCATTATTTTTTACTCTTTTTTTCCGGTGAAACCGCTGTGCAATATTGTCCAATTCGCAGATTTGCGTTGCCAAAAACGCGATAAACGACTTCACTTCATCAAAGGGAGCATAACAGGTCTCCAAATCCACTGCAATGTCATAATCATTCTCATTAGAAATATAGACGCTCTCATCCTCTGTGACCTGCAATAAATCCGGATCTGTTATCAATTTGGATAGATCTCCATAGCGGTTGAATCTTGCGCAGCGTTCATACATATCACCGCCTTCCTTTCCATCTCTTTCATTCTCAAACGAGCTTAGGTATGAAAAAAAATCCGGGGATACACCAAGCAGCAACCTTACCTGTTTCCACAATTCATTGTCATCACAATAAAAATGAGCGGAATATCCTTCACCTACATTGATTTCAAAAGCATAACCTGCATTATAACAGAAAAAATGTGCCTGATCACTGAACCATGCTTTTTTTAGACCATAGGTTTCTGCCATCTGATTAATAAAATCCATACGTTCTTCCACCGTATCCCCATAATCCCCATAATACGGACATGTCCCACAATCTTCTTTCTTGTTTTTCTCAGGGTGATTGCAGACAGAACTACTCGTACGCTCACTATATGTAAAGCTACTCTCATACATACAAAATGCCATTTGGAACAGATACTTTTCAAAGCTTTCGACAACATAAGTATTTTGTATATTTGTGACCATTGGATTATCAACCGCTGCGGATAAGTTCATATAAAGGCTGATATATGCCCAATCATCAGAAAACAGAAAAAGACCGTTTTTTAAATTTTTTCGGGCAGAAGAGTCCTTCTTGTCAGACAGTAATTTTAAAACTGTACCAATATTCACCTCTCTGCCCCCATGATTCTCCAGCAATTCGCCGTCATCCTGCCCCATTCTTCTTAAATAATAGAGATAGGCAGCCGGTACCGTATAGTGGCATTCTGCAAAAATATCCTGTAACTGCCGAATCTGTTCTTCTGTTGCAGGTACGCAGTGTGTTACCCATTCCGGATCAAAACCGGATATGCTGCTGCATAACCGCTCCATCATGGTATCCAGCGTTCCTTCCTGAAATTCTGCCATTTCAAATCCCCCTTCCGCATCCATAAAAAATTTCCACCTGTGCGTTTTACCATAACCAATTGATAAAATGTTATGATTCATATCATTTCATGAAAAGTTTCATAAACCGGAATCATTCATAGCCTAATTCCCGTTCTATATCCCGTTCTACTTGTATTCTTATTTCCTCTAAAAAAGCTAACCGGTTATCCAAAATTTTCATGGAAATCTTTTTCCCGTCTTCATAGATGGAAATCCGTGCTCCCGCCTGGCAAAGCTCCCCCAGCATATCCCGAAAAATCTTTTTTCTGTCAATTTCATTTCCGTCCATATCCTCTGAAACATCATAACACTCCAGGTCAAATCCCATCACAAAATCATTTTCATCAATTCGCTGCTTTATCGTTCCAATCGGCAAAGAATAATCGAATTTTCTGATAATCCTTATATACTTTGCAATGGAACGGTCTTTTTTAATTTTTATCTGAATGAAAGCCATTTCGATATTCCTCCTGATTCGCCAAAATGTTAAAATCGGAAGCTGTTCTCACCGGCAAAAAGGCGTAGGTTATTTTTAAACAGAATCTACCCGGCGATATAGGCGTCCTCCATCCCGCCGTCCACGCTTCCTCTTACAATAATCACATGTCCCCAGAACATATCGTCATCATCATAGTAGACTTCATAATCGCCTTCTGCGTCTATGCTGAATTCACTAATTACGATCCGCCCGGCGAAGGACTCTTCCGTGATTGCGGCTAAGGCTTCGCCGTCCTCGTCATCGTATCCTTCGTCCTGCCAGTCGTTGGCAAGTTCTGTCAGCTTTTCGGAAGCAAATGCACGGAATTTCTGATCCCATTCCTTGAGATTGGCGTAAATATTCTTAAACTGCACCAGTGCCCGGTCTGCTGTCGTTCCATTTTCCTCGTCGCACTCAAGGGTCACATGACAGTCCTCTCCCAGCCAGTCAACGGTACCCACAAACCAGTTGAAATGCCGCTCCAGCGAAAAGGTTCCGCAGTCTCCGTCCTCAATAACAACAACCTCTTTATATTTTTCCAATAGCTTTGACAGTGCCGGATTCTCTATCTCTCGTTCCACGACTTCCGTCAGCATAAAATTATTGAAGAAGCGGGGCTGCGCGTTCTTCATCACCTTTTCCGGCTTAATTTTGCGGCATTTGATATGATAAATGGTCAAGTCTTTGAGATGATAAATCCACCCATCCTTGTCCTCCTCACGCGCAAGCCAGCTTAAGCCGCCCTCGCTTTCCACCGTTTCTCCAGTCTCCAGATCCACATAACCCAAAATATCTGCACTTGGAGACCAGAGACCCTTTGTGACGCTGCCCGCACCCCCCACATATTCCCCGGTCAGGACAAGCAACTCCCGCGTCTGCTCCTCGTAGCGCTTTTCGTATTTACTCTTTTCTTTTTCATAATTCATTATGTAAACCCACCTTCCTATTGTTCTGAATTTTAGGCGTTTGCAAAACGCCTAAATCCGCAATCCTGCAGCCCTCCTTATTTTTCGTTTTACAGATGCAGTACGCATCATCGCCTTTCATCCGGGTGATTCCTGCATAGGTATCAAGATTGACCTTATCACGCTTACGGCCACTCCCTTATCCTTTTCAGTAAATGTAACGCGTGGCAGCTCCTCTTCATATACAGTGTATCCGCTCATATTCCCGTCCGGATCTTTGATACCTACCCTTTGCTTTCCGCCTTCCCACCTGCCAAGCCTTATATATTTCCATCCGCACTGCTCTGCCATATCCTGATAGTAGACAGAAAGTCCTGACCAGCTGTAATCATTGACGCCGGAATTGACACAAATATGATCTGACTGGTATTCCCTGCTGTCCCTGTCGCTGATCACACCTGCAATCTCGCATTGAATCTGATATGTTCCGAGAGGCAGATCTTCGCCTATTATGTACTCGCCCTGCGCATATACCGGCTGGCTGTAATAATCCCGCTCTGTTTCCGCTTCCTTTCCCAATAGTACCGCCAGAAGGTCAGCTGCTGTTGCGGCTTTATTTTTATACCCAATATCTTCATGTGGTATTGGGTTTATGGCTGGTTTATTCTCTACCGGAATCAGCACACAGTTATCGGATTCCAGATAACTGTCTTTCTTATCATCTCCATGATCCGCCAGAATCATATATCTGAAGCGGGTACGTGGAGCCCCTATATGTGAGCCGCCAGACGCCTCGGCGTTTCCGCCGCAGGAAATCTTTCCTTCTTTGGTATCCATTGACAATACCAGGTACATTCCCTCTGGAATATTTCTGCCCACTTCATAATAGCGGCCATAATAGCAGCCATCCTCGGATACGGAAAACTCCGGAAACTGGTCCAGGGGGGCAAGCTTTGGGCTCCCTTTCACTTTTAACACATCATCCTTTCGCAGTGTAATCACGCTAAAATGAGGCGATGTAAAAATATCCGCATAGGAAGTATCCTTTTTATTTGAGGTGGATACTGCGTTTTTATCATCGTTATTATCCCCATCCGGATTACAGAATACATACTTCCCTGCCGGGATATCGCTCCCTGCAATGTATGTCCCCTCCCCGATAAAGTCTGCATCCCATTCCTCAATGGTCTGGTCCAGATCCTGCTGCGCTTTTTCATAACGTTCATAATAATCCCAGAACCCGTCAATCTGGCGCTCCATCTCCCGGACGTCATAACTCGTATAGCCTGTTGACAGCATATCATTGCCCATCATCTCATCATAATGCGCGAAATACTCTTTAAAATCCACAGCTTCCTTCTCCCTTGTGATTTCTGCCGCGCCGCAGGAAGCGCTGCACAGGACCACGGCAGCTGACAGAATGCCAGACAGGATTTTTTTCTGCTCCATCATTTTTATTCAAACCAGCAGCAAAGCTGCTTCAGCCGCGCCAGGTCGTCTATGCCTTCCAGGGAAACAAAACTGCTTTCTACCACTTCCAACACCCGCAGCAGGGGCATCGCTCTTAAGAAAGTCATATCCTGATATTCCGCGCTAAAAAGCCGCAGCACCTCCAGCCCGGTAAACAGGCCGATATCCTGCTGAATGCCCCGGTCTGTCCGCCGCTGCCATTCCTCGTAAGCATCGTCGTCGTCAAATTCCTCCCGATATGTCTGGCACAGGATGGTTTTCTCGAAAGATTCCCATTTCTTCTTAGGACTTTCCCAATCCTCTGCTTCTTCATCTTCATCATCTTCTTCCTCTTCCGCTTTTTCATATTTCTCCTCAAATTCTTTCCATATATCATATGGCGGAAGCTGAAAAAAACGCTCCCCTGTATCCGAATCTATGTAATCGAAGGGCTCTTCCTTCACATAGTCTATGTAAAGCCGGATGAATCTGCCGGTCACATTAGCTCCGCCGCCCGTTGCCCACTCGTCCCCGCCGTCTGTGGTGCAGAAGGGTTCCGGCGGCGCTGCCGTGCTTATTTCAATCGTGTAGATGCCGCCAAAGTCACAATCGCCGATACGCATATACCTGATTCTCTCCATATCGCTTTCGTAAATGTCCTCTT
>CAMWSA010000226.1 GCA_947176785.1 uncultured Lachnospiraceae bacterium | reverse complement strand
AAGCGGGAGATATATTTGGGAATAGACGGTAAGAACTTCCCTCCCAAGGTTTTGATCGCAGGTACTAAGGAGGGGGTGCATTACAGCATCACTGCCGGGGTGAGCCTGCTCCCCATGCCGCAGGTGGAGCAGTATTTCCAAGAGGAGGCATCGGATTATCGGAGGATGGAACTTGGCTTTGCCGTATCGGAGGGGCAGCGTGACATCTGTGAGAAAATGTATTCCTATATTGCCGCCCTGTCCCGGATTCCCTGGCAGGAGATCAGCTTTTTGGGGCACGGACATACCATACCCTGCGATACGATAGAAGGCTTCAGCGCCGTGTGGCTTTTGAACTCCCGGCTTTTGCCGCAGATAGCCGCGCCGGTCTATCCTGACTATATGGGAGATCAGATCAATCTGCTCTGGATTGTCCCCCTGAAGGAAGAGGAATTTGGGAGACTCAAGGAAATCGGAACGGAAGAGGCATTAAAGCAGCTGGAGGGGCGTCTGGAGGAACTGGCTGTGTTTGACGGATCAGGGAAGCTCAGTGAAAGCTCCGGTTGAATATATAATACATTCTGACTTGTCAGAGGAAGATCGGCTTTGAACTGTTATAGGACTGCTTATTGTAATTTGCCGGGGGCCTGTGTATAATGAAAGAGACTTGCAATATGACGGAACAGGACTACATAAAAGAACAGACAGAATTGGGAAAGAGATTCACGCGGAATAATACGGTTGACATAAGCCGGATTGAGACGGTGGCGGGGGTGGATCTGGCCTATTGGAGGCAGGATGGAAAAGAGTATGCCGTCTGCTGTATTGTGGTGATAGATTACCATACATTTGAGGTTGTTGAAAGAGAATGCCACGGGGATATCGTGGAAGTGCCATATATACCGGGCTGTCTGGCATTCCGGGAGATGCCGGTATTTATGGAGACATACAGGAAAGTGGAAACCATCCCCGATGTGGTGTTCTTTGACGGAAACGGGTATCTGCACCCGAGACACATGGGGCTGGCCACACACGCAGGTATTTTGCTGGAAAAGGCAACCGTTGGAATTGCAAAGAGTTACCATAAAATAGCCGGCGTGGACTATGAAATGCCGGCCAATGAGAAGATGGCATTTACGGATATTGAGATCAACGGTGAAGTATATGGCCGGGCCCTGCGCACACATGTAAATGTAAAGCCGGTCTTTCTGTCTGTCGGGAATGCAATCAGCCTGGATACAGCCATGGAAATGGCGGGCCGCCTGACCACAAAAGAGGGACATATACCTCTGCCGACCAGGCTCGCAGATATTATGACACATGAGAAACGAAAAGAATATCAAAATCGAAAATAAAACATGGGAGGACAAAGCTATGTATGAGTTTAAAGAGGAATATGTGACAGGGATTGAGCAGATCGACCGGGAACACAGGAGGCTTTTCGAGATTGCCAATGAGCTTTATGCATTAAAGTGTGAGGAATTCATTCCCGACAAATATGACAACATCCGGCATATTCTGGAGGAACTGCGGGATTACACGTTCACCCATTTTGAACATGAAGAGGCATATATGAAGTCCGTCGGGTATAAGAAAATGTTTACCCAGGTGACGCAGCACAACGCCCTGCGGGAAACCATAGGCAGCTGGGATCTGGATGCCATCGACGAGAACCAGGATGAGGCGATAGAGGAAATGCTGCGCCTGATCACGGACTGGCTGGTGAACCATATCCTGAGTGAGGATAAACAGATCGGGAAATAAGGATTGCGCAATCAGCCAGTTATATAGTACCGGCTCCACGGCTGCGGAGCGGGAGAAATATACTGCCGCTGCCAGGGAACACGGGTATCAGGTGGACGTTTTTTCAGTCGGTGATTGCGGACTGTAGGGAGCGGAACCGGATGAGGCAGGGAAAGGGGACATACATATGGTATACATAAAAGAATACTGGGATGGCAAGGAAAAGAGAGCGGAGCAGGCTGTGATCCACACAAAGGAAATGGAAAAAGCCTATGGCAGGGAGATACAGGACGCCATAGGGCATACTACGGTTTACGACGTGGATTTTGTGTGCGGCAGGGAATACACCTGCGAGGGGAAATATGTGCTGGAACCCGTAGACAGCGTCTCCGCTATTTTCAAAACAGCGGAAAGCTGTACAAGGCCCCTGGCAGTGTTGAATTTTTCTTCCTACAAAAATCCGGGCGGAGGGTTCCTGGGCGGCAGCAAGGCCCAGGAGGAATGCCTTTGTCAGGAGTCCTTTTTGTATAATGTACTGTCACAGATGACGGGGCAATTCTATGACTGGAATAATCAGAACAAGAACAGGGCCATGTATCGGAACAGGGGCATGTATACGCCAGGGGTGGTTTTTATGCGGGATGGAAAAACAGCGCCCTGTGACGTGATCACCTGCGCGGCTCCCAATATTTCCGCGGCACACAGGTATCAAAATGTCACTTATGAAGAGAACACAAAGATCCTCAGATCCAGGATCAGGTTCGTGCTGGATATCGCCAGAGAAAACCAGGTCAACACTCTGATTCTGGGAGCCTACGGCTGCGGCGTCTTCGGCCAGAAAGGGGCGGAGGTGGCGGGAATTTTTAAGGAATACCTGGAGACCACCCATAAATGCTTTGAGCAGGTCATCTTTGCCATTCCGGAGGGAAAAGATCGAAATTATCAGGCATTCGCAGAGGTATGGGGATTGTAAGCAGGTACATTCCGAAAGGGGATGGTTTAGATGGGCAGATTAGATGATTTGAGTAAGTATGTCAGCAGGGTACTTCGGCACAGGCCGGAGGATGCAGGCATACGGCTGGACGAACACGGCTGGGCCAATGTGGAAGAACTGTTAGCGGGGATGAATGCCGCCGGGCGGGAAATCGACAGGGCGACTTTGGAGAAGATTGTCAGGACGGACAAAAAGCAGAGGTATTCTTTCGGTGAGGATGGGACTATGATTCGCGCCAACCAGGGCCACAGCATTCCGGTGGACGTGGAACTGGAGGAACAGGAGCCGCCGGAGTACTTGTATCACGGCACTGCCCTTCGTTTTCTGGAAAGCATTCGGCAGCAGGGCCTGCTGCCCATGGGCAGGCTGTATGTTCATCTGTCCGGGGATGTGGAGACGGCCCATGCCGTGGGCAGGCGGCATGGCCGCCCGGCGGTTTTGAAGGTTCACAGCGGCGATATGTACAGGGACGGGCAGCCGTTTTTCCGATCCCGGAATGGCGTATGGCTTGCGAAGAAGGTGGATGTGGGATATTTTGAGCAGATGGAAGAATTGGACAATTCCTGAGCAGGGCTATTGCCCCATGGCAGCGGATGAGGGATCGTGATAGAAGCGTATATAGATAATAACTGGCATCTGGTCTACCGCATGAATGCGGACGGCAGTGACCTGCGGCGGATCGGACAGATTCCCAGGGGATACGGCGCAGGTTCTGTGCCGGCTAAAACAGGAGGATAAGATTATGGAAATGAGCGTGTACGTTCATGAGTGTCTGGAAAAATTGCGGGAACTGGGGATTGATGCCCTGGCTGCGGAGAAGGATATCGCAGGCATGTTCCTTTTTTTGCCGGATGAGGTGTTGGAGGCCATGGAGCCGGAGCAGATCCTGGGGACGATGCTGGGCAGCCTTGGGGCGGGGTTCTATCCAGGGACAGAACATCTCCCCTCGGAAATATATGTGTTCGATATGGAGGTGCAGGATATCCTGCGGATGTACACAAGTTTTCTGGAAGGCGTATCCCGGATTGCGGGGGGCGGGCTGAAGATCACGGACATAGAGGAAACCGTTTCCGAGGAGGAACTGAAAGCCGGGATCGGGACGCAGACCGTGCGTTTTTGCTGTAACGGAAAAGCCTATGAATATAAGGCGCAGCTTCACTATGACTGGTTTGACGCAGGGATGCTGACCTTCATGAGCCGGGTGATAGAGGAGCAAGATACGGGCAATCATCTGTACGTCACCAGCGACTATCAGAACTGTATCGTGCTTTACCGGACGCAGGAGTGGGCAGAGCGGTTCCGACAGCTGTTTGGGATGGAACTGGAACGTGCTTAAGCAGGGACATCAGAAATAAACCGGTGCGGCAGAATATGGGGGCATCAGATTGGCAGCAGTTACAGGAATATTCTTTATGCTGGGGCGATGGGAAAATAAGAATAGGCGGCAGCGAATAAGTCAATGCTTGAAACAGGGGCAGCTTTTTTGCACAGGGGTATGAATAGAGGAGCGGTATATGGATTCTGTCAATATGTTGGTATCGGGAATTATAAACAGAGAGGGCAGGCGGTTTGCCAGAGTATCTTTTATCCGCGGGAGGGATATCGCCGAGGGCATTGTGCCGGACGGGATTGTGGATCATGCGGAAGGGTTTTCGGATGCGGAGGTGTCAAAGCTGGAGCGATACCTGCGGGAGAACCGGGGAGAGATTATGGAACAGGCCAGGCAGGTCAATCCGATCAAAAACTGGCTGGGTATATAGTGTGAGAAGAACTTCTGGGACATGCACAGCAAGCCCAAATGCGGCATTTTTCATCCGGATTTGGGTCGCAGCACAGCTGCGACATGGAGGTTAGGGTGAAAAAGGATTTTCACCATCTTGATTTGAGTGCCCGCCCAAGCGGGCAGATGGGAGTTAGTCTGAAAAAGCAGGAACATACGGAACTCTGATAAAGAGAGGGAATCACATGTTAAGTGTAGGACTGAATTGGATTTATATGATATTGACCACATTCTGCGCCGGGTATGGCATCGCATATCTGGCGGAGAAAAAACTGCATTACCGCATACAAGGGATGGACAGCATCCTGATGGCCGGCCTGGTGGCGGTGACGGTATATGCGGAGATTTTCAGCCTTTTTTACAAGGTGGGAGCCGCTGCCAACGGGATCCTCCTGGCAGTGTGCGGCGCGGTGTTTCTTTTGCTGCGCAGGCAGATCTGCCAAAGGCTGGGGGATTGGCGGCGGGAGGCATCCGCTGTAAAAAAGGTCCTGCTTCCCGTCCTGTTTCTGCTGTGGGCTTATTTTTCCTCCAGGGGATACATGGCCTACGACTCGGATTTGTACCATGCCCAGAGTATCCGCTGGATTGAAGAGTACGGCGTGGTGCCGGGGCTGGGCAATCTGCATGAGCGATTTGCCTACAACAGCGCAGCCTTTGCCGTAAATGCCCTGTACAGCATGAAGTGGCTGCTGGGCAGGTCCCTGCACACGGCCAGCGGTTTCTTTGCCCTGCTGCTCAGCGGCACAGCGCTGGACCTGGGGCGCACCTGGAGGGAGAAAAAGCTGCGGCTGGCGGACTATGCCATGATCGGCGCGGTCTATTACCTGGTTACGATATGGGACGAGGTGACTGCACCCAGTTCGGATTATCTGATCATGTGTACTTTATTCTTTATTGTAATCAAATGGTTGTTGTGCCTGGAGCGTGACGGCAGCGCCGCCGCCGGGGAGAAGCTGGTTCCCTATGCGCTGCTGTGCGTGGCGGGGGTTTATGCTTTGACGCTGAAGCTGACGGCGGGGCTGATTCTGCTGCTGGTTATCAAGCCGGCGGTATGGCTGATCAGGGGAAAGCGATGGCGGGAGATTTTGTTGTACCTGGGACTGGGACTGCTGGTGTGCCTGCCCTGGATGGCGCGGACCGTGGTAATCTCCGGGTGGCTCCTGTATCCCTTCCCGGCGCTGGATCTGTTCCCGGTGGACTGGAAGATGCCTGCCGGCCCCATTGCGGTGGATGCGGCGCAGATCAAGACCTGGGGGCGGGCCCTGTACAATGTCAGCCTGGTGGATATGCCCATACAGGAGTGGTTCCCCGGGTGGTTTTCCACTACCCTGTCGGGCATGGAGAAGCTGCTGATCCTGGGGGATGCGGCGTGTATCCTGCTGTTTGTGGGATATGCCGTCTTTAGCCTTATAAAAAAGAGAAAAGAAAACCTGGATATCCTGCTGGTACTGGCTACTGTGATCAGCTCCTACGCGTTCTGGCAGTACAGCGCGCCGATCCTGCGGTACGGGTATGCATATGTGCTGCTGGTGGATTTGCTGATGGCGGGAGTGATCCTGCAAAAGCTGCGCAGGCAATGGCTTTTATATGCCCTGGTCTGCCTGTATGGGGGGTATAAGCTGGTCATGATGGGGGATTACATCCGCGGCAATTATCTGATTGACGCTTACATCTGGCAGCAGGATTATGGCAGTTATGAACTGGTCTCTTATGAATTGGGCGGCATCACCTTCTATCGGCCGGCCATGGGGGACCGGGCAGGCTATGACTGTTTTCCCGCCGCGCCCACCCAGCCGGAGATCGAACTGCGAGGGGAAGGGCTGGGACTGGGGGTCAGCCCGGTGCAATAGGGTCTTGCCGGTCTGGTTGTTTT
>CAMWSA010000225.1 GCA_947176785.1 uncultured Lachnospiraceae bacterium | reverse complement strand
AAGGCGACTTGCCACCGCATGAAGCTAATTTGTGAAACAAATTTGCTTCCAAGCCAGTTTTTGTATATATTGACCAGTTCCGTCACTTGCTTCAAAGAGTTTTGCAATTACCTAAGCACATTTTAGAAAGACAGGAGAGCAAATTCAATGAGTGAAAACACAAATCAATTTCAGGGAACCAGGGAGTATGTGGCCAGCGAGGAGCTGATGGCCAGCGTGAACATTGCCATGGCGCTGCAAAAGCCGCTGCTGATCAAGGGAGAACCGGGCACGGGCAAGACCATGCTGGCGGAGGCGGTGGCCAAGGCGCTGGATAAGCGGCTGATCATCTGGAATATTAAGTCCACAACCAAGGCCCAGGACGGCCTGTATGTGTATGACACCATCCAGCGCCTGTACGACGGGCAGTTCGGCGTGGAGGGCGTGGACGACATCGCACGGTATATCAAGCTGGGCAAGCTGGGGGAGGCTTTCGACAGTGAGGATCAGGTGGTGCTGCTCATTGACGAAATCGACAAGGCCGACCTGGAATTTCCCAACGACCTGTTGTGGGAGCTGGATCAGATGGAATTCTATATAAACGAGACCAAGCGCACGGTGAAGGCCAAACACCGCCCCATCGTGATCATCACCTCCAACGCGGAGAAGGAACTGCCTGACGCTTTCCTGCGCCGCTGTATTTTCCATTACATTGATTTCCCCTCCCAGGAATTGATGGAAGAGATTGTCAGGGTACATTTCCCGGATGTGGAGGAGCATCTGCTGAAGAATGCCATGGAGGTCTTTTACAACATCCGCGGCATCAGGGACATCCGCAAAAAGCCCAGCACTTCCGAACTCATTGACTGGGTCAACGCCCTGCAGATCGGCGGCATCAGCGCAGACCGCATCCGTGGTGCCCTGCCCTTTATCGGCGTGGTGGTCAAGAAGGACGAGGATCTGGAACTGGTGCGCCACGAGGCAAATCTGTGATGGCGGGAGTATGTGAGGGGACGGCCCGGCCTTTGGAGAAATGGCTGTATCTGGAGGGAGAGCCGTTTCCGGAGGAGATGGATGCGGGACGGCAAGTGTATATACGGAGGGCATACCCATGTTTATAAAATTCTTTGACTCCCTGCGGGCCAAAGGGCTCCGCGTGACGCTGGGGGAGTGGCTGACCCTGCAGGAGGCGCTGGATAAGGGGCTGTGCGGCAGTTCCCTGACGCAGTTTTACTATGTGGCCCGGATGATCCTGGTGAAGAGCGAGACGGATTTTGACAAGTTTGACATGGCTTTTGAGGAGTGTTTCAAGGCCGCCCAGAAAGAGACCGAGGTGGGAGCCCAGATGCTCCGCTGGCTGGACAAGTCCGACATGATGGAGCTTGCCCACGAGGAAGCACGCAACCACTTAAACCAGATGGAGGACATCCATGTGGACAAGGAACAGGTGGAGGAGACTTTCAGGCAGCGCCTGAAAGACCAGAACGAGGAACACAACGGGGGAAGCTTCTGGATCGGCACCATGGGAAAGACCTCCTTTGGCAATATGGGCGGCAACGTGGGGGGCGTCCGGGTGGGCGGCAAGACCGGATACCAGTCCGCCTTTGCCGTGGTGGGTGCCCGCAAATACAGGGATTTTCGGGACGACAGGGTACTGGACAACAGGCAGTTTCAGCTGGCATTTCGAAGACTTAGGCAGTTCTCCAGCCGGCTGGACATTCCCGAGACGGAGTTGGATATAGACGGCACAGTGGACAAGACCTGCAACAACGGCGGTTGTTTGCAGATCGTCATGAAGAAGCCCCGCAAGAATGCGGTGAAGCTGCTGCTCCTCATGGATTCCGGAGGTACCATGATCCCTTTTAGCAGCCTGCTGAACGACCTGTTCCAGGCGGTACACAAATCCAACCACTACAAGGACGTAAAGACCTACTATTTTCACAACTGCATTTACAGTAAACTGTACAAGACCCCGGAGTGCGAGAACGGGGACTGGGTGGACACGGAGTGGATGTTCCGCAATGTGGGCAGCGACTACAAGGTGATCATCGTGGGGGACGCAGCCATGGCACCGGAGGAGCTGTACTCTACCAGCGGCAATTACCGGGGGCCCAACGGGGGATTGTCCGGCTACGAATGGCTGCAGCTGGTGAAGCGCAAGTATAAGAAGGTGGTCTGGCTCAACCCCAAGATGGCTCCCGGACATGCTCCCTGGCGGGAGGCGGAGACGGCGGTGAAGCTGCTCTTTCCCATGTTCAAGCTGACGGTAGACGGGCTGAACCGGGCCATGGTCACGCTGATGGCGAACAAATAACATATATTCATGGTCAGGGTCATTTCCGCCGGCTTCTTCAGGCGATCCGCATAGCTTTTATGCTGATCGCCTTTATGTCCAATAGACATTCAATATGTTCTGCCGGTATTTACAGTGCGAGATCTTAAAAATCCTTAAACTTTCTGAACTTGTTTCCGGTTAGCAAAATCTATATAATTAGTGACAGCATGTCATGTATAAAGATATGTCGGGAGAGTCAAATCAATGAACAGATTAGCAGGAATAAAATATTGTGGGCTGTTACTGTTGACATTTCTTGTGGGATGCGGCGGGACAGGGGCATCTACTCCTGCCGGAGAAGATCCGGCCCCTGAACCGGTCTCCGGGCAGGATCGGGCGATATCTTATGATCTGATGGAGGAAAAATGGGCGGTGGAACGGGTGGATACAGCGAGTTCCCCCTGGAGTGTGGCAGATTGCCTGGAGGTCTCCCTGCCGGATGCGGGAGTGGCGGATTTTTCCTATTATTTCAGCGCTGTGGAGGAGTCCTGTTATTATGTCCTTGAGGATCTGGTGACGGGGCGGGACGGGCAATTTGAGCATAGCCTCTACTGGACAGCCACAGATGCGGCAAGCGGGAAGTCCGCCATGGAACAGTGGGTGCTGCAGGCGGCCCCGGAGGCGGAGAAAAGGGAGGATATAGATTCCCTGTTGGAGGCATAACTTCATGAACTGGTGCTGGCCAATATCAGCCAATGTTCTCTGTTGGATCTACAGGCAGGTAAGTGCTATTTTGATACGGAGGAATTCTGCAGGGTGCTGGAATTCTGCAAAAAAAGCGAAGAAGCAACACCGGGCAGCATCGAATTCACGGAGAAGGAGATGGTACGGCAGCTTCAGGAGGGGAAAGCCCTGGCCTACAGAGTGGAAGGAAATCTGACGGCATTCAGCCAGGCATTCGCCCTGCTGGGAGAAGAGTTTCAAGGGGTGGGATACCCCACTGACGGTATAACCGGAAATCTTTCGATGGTGTATAACGGCTGTGTGGCAGTGAATACTTACGCCGGGCATCGGGAGCTTGTGGATGATTTTCTGCGCTATCTTGTGGACTATAAAACACAGCGAAAATACAGCACCAGCTGGGTTCGGGCGGATGTACTCCGGGACTGCGTGAAGGATCAGGTGGAACTCTACAATATCCCGGCCCCGGTACCTGTATTTCAGAGGGGAGATCAGTCCGTGATGGTACTGGAAGGTAAAACGGACGGCGTATCCTATCTGGAGGAGTTTCTGGAGGTGGCGTGGGACAGCCTTCCCTATGGGACAGAGTTTGATATAATCCGAAACATAATGCTCATGTACGGTAAAGAAGCAAGCAACCGAAAACAAGAGATAGACCGCCAGCACCAAACTATTCCGAACCAAAGACCAAAAGACAAGCATTGTGGAAATGTGCATAACAGGCTATGGAATCATGGATAACTCTATTCACAGCACATGGAAAAGCTAAAGTGCAGCTTTCCCACGTCCTGCAAACAGAGTTACCCACAATTCCATGAGATAGCCAGTTATACACATTACGCACAATGCCGACTACTACGGAATCACCCAATTCTTTATATATCAGATGTTGATAGATAGTATAACAAATTGAGCATTGATTTTAACTGCTTTTAGATATATAATATTTTTCAGCAAGGGAGGTAAGATTAATTTATGAGTAGAACAAAAGTTGCATAGCATGAGCTATTGCAAAAAACTAAAGTCCCAATTCGACCTTGCGTTCCCGATTGAATTCATTGAATAAATATTCTAATTAGAACTGCGTATTTATGATTTAATTCTATATAAATCGGGATTTATTTGGAGAGAGAGCCATGAATAAAACCACAGTTATTATGGGAAGTTATTTACAAAATTGTAAGTGGGAAAAAGAGTCGATTGAATGGATTGTCCTAAAGGAAGAAGAACACCGCTGCCTCTGTATCAGCAGATATTTGTTGGATTGCAAACCTTATCACGATTTTTCTAAAAATGTTACATGGCAAGACTGCACTCTGAGAAATTGGCTAAATCACGAATTTTTTATGTCAGCTTTTTCAGCAGAAGAACGAGAAAAAATTCTTCTTTCCACTGTGAAAAATCCCGCAGGAAATACGCAGGATTATATTTTTCTGTTAAGTACTGACGAAGTAGAAGAATTATTTGATGACGCAGTGGAAGATTATGTTGATTATGAAGAGCGCGGGGCAATGACAACTGACTATGCACGAGCGCAGGGGGCATGGTTTCTTGACGAAGACGGCGAAGATGGGAATAAAGGCTGTTGGTGGCTGCGATACTATGGAGACTTTATGGATGAAGAAGAAGGAAAACATGATTATATAAGCTGCGTCAATTTTGATGGCTATATTGAACGGGCGGCGCAGGGCGTAGAAGAAACGGATTGCTGTATCCGTCCAGCATTTTGGCTACGGACAGACCGATAACTTTCAGCTTATAGAGCAAATCTATGAATCGTTCCAGAAATAGAAATTTATAAATATTCAGCTATTTTGAACGGAAGGACATTGGGAACACAAAAGCGAATTGGGATAAACTAAAAAGTGATAGTTCATGCTTATCCTAAATAATTTCTTTAGGAGGTGCAACACATGAACTATATAAGTGCAAAAGATGTATTGCCAATGGAGATAATTAAGCAGATACAATGCTATGTAGATGGTCAGATTATCTATATCCCTAAATCGGAACCTAAGAGAAAAGGACGAAAAGTGGATACTTTGGCAAAAAGAGAACTATCTATACGAAATACAAATATCTACATGGAATATATTAGCGGGCTTTCAATTAAGCAACTCTCCCAAAAGTATTTTCTTGTAGAAAAAAGTATTCAAAGAATTGTAAGACAGGAAAAAACAAAGAACTTATAACAAAAAGATGTGCCATGTAAAAATGTGGCACATCTTTTATTATAAATTCAAATCGTTCCCCTATCAGCAATAAAATAGATTATACTATTTCATGTGGAGAAAAAAGAAATTTCTATAACTTTCACAGAACAATATAAGGAGCGTAAGGAGAGAATGACATGGAGAACAAAATAATCGTAGCCGAATCAGAAAGATTGATTTTAAGAAGATACACAAAAGAAGATATACAGGACTTGTTTGAATATTTATCTGATAAAGAAGTTGTGAAATATGAACCATATAAACCGCTATCTTTTGACGAAACAAAAGAAAATCTTGAATGGCGCATAAGTACAGATGAAATGATTGCTGTCGAATTGAAAAATTCGCACAAAATGATTGGAAACGTTTATATGGGAAAACGTGATTTTGAAGCACTGGAAATAGGATATGTATTTAATCAAAATTATTGGGGAAATGGTTATGCTGCTGAAAGTTGCAAAGCCTTAATTAAACAGGCATTTTCAAATGGGGTTCATAGGATATACGCAGAATGTGACCCCAACAATAAGAATTCATGGAAATTACTTGAAGCGTTAGAATTTCAGCGTGAAGCTCATTTTAGAAAGAATGTATATTTTTGGAGAGATGAAACTGGAAATGCAATTTGGAAAGATACATATGTATATGCCAAATTAAATAATAATTTATAAATTAGATGCGTAAATAGAAAACAAAAGATAGACTACCAGCATCACACTATTACAAACAAAAAAATAAAAGAGCGTAACATGGAAATGATAATCAAGAAACAATAGATTAAAATGTCATTTGAATTATAACAATGTAACTGTAAACCATGCACCGCCCTATGTGGGAGAAAGGGGGAATCATCTTTGCCATGCACAGAAGCATACAGAGAACACATCATGTATACGTTCAATGGTTATTGCAAGACTGTCATACGCTTTGCGGCTATCAACGCATGGCGTGACAGGAGCAGACGGCGGCAAAAAGAAATATCCCTTGAATACCTCACAGAAGAAAAGTTTTACCCTTTAGGCACAACAGACGAATATTTTGAAGCACCCTATGAAGAATACCCCATAACGATATGCAGTCAGACAGTTATCCTCACCAATGGGGAGCTTGCTGCCGCCCTGTTATCCCTACCACAGAAAAACCGGGAAATCATATTCCTTTACTTTTTCGGGGAGTATACACAAC
>CAMWSA010000224.1 GCA_947176785.1 uncultured Lachnospiraceae bacterium | reverse complement strand
AAATCAAGGCTGCTTTTTCGTTTGCCCCATCAGCGATTCTAACCTAAAGAATTTATAGAGGTGACTCAAATGGATATATCTCTTTTCTCTAATGAGTATACTGTGCGCTGCATGGAAAAAGCGGATGTCGCAGATATATATTTACTGTGTAGTAAAAACGGTTTGTATTACCAATACTGTCCGCCATTTGTGACAGAACAGAGTATTCTTGATGATATGAAAGCCTTGCCTCCAAATAAAGAAATGTGCGACAAGTATTATGTAGGGTACTACAAGGGGGAAGAATTGATTGCTGTTATGGATTTGATTATGGCATATCCTGATGAAAAAACTGCTTTCATAGGCTTTTTTATGACAGCGGCATCTATTCAAAATACTGGAATTGGAAGCAACATTATTGACGATTTGTGCCGCTATCTGGCTGACATCAGGCTTTCGAGTGTACGGCTTGGCTGGGTGAAAGGCAATCCCCAGGCAGAGCATTTTTGGCATAAAAACAACTTTAAGGAGACGGGGATTACATACAACACGGATTACTATACTGTGGTTGTAGCTCAGCGAGATTTATAAAATTCATATAGGAGGTGCATTTATATGGTTTATTTTTCTAACGAACAAGTAACCATTCGTAATATGGAGTGCGGAGATGCACAGGCAATTACGGATGCTGAAATCGAACAGGGATGGGATGCGACCATTGAAAAATACCAAAAAAGATTAGAAGATCAAAAATTAGGGAAGGCAATTTCATTGGTTGCAGAATATTCTGGAAAACCAGTTGGCTACATAAATATTTATCCCAATAGTGCATGGGGAGCATTTGGAGGAAAAAACTACCCGGAAATCGTTGATTTTGGCGTTTTAGAAAAATATCGGAACCGGGGTATTGGTACAGTTTTAATGGATATAGCTGAAAGAATCGCCGCTGCATATGCGGACATAGTGTACCTGGGTGTTGGGCTTCACAGCGGCTATGGAAGTGCTCAGCGGATGTATGTAAAGCGTGGTTATATACCAGACGGTTCTGGCGTTTGGTATCAGGACAAAATATGCAAGCCCTATGAGGAATGCAAAAATGATGACGATTTGGTTTTATATTTTTCAAAGAAATTGTGAGGTGACAGATACTGTAATTGTACAGCTGGCGGTCAAAGACGAGTGGTTTTCTGATGATTTACGGAAGCTGGACGATGATAACGTATACCGGAAGCTGCAAGGTCACTGGATAATCGAGATGTCGGAGATGATTGCCACCGCAAACGCCAAGAGCATTGAGGAAATCAAGTCATTTTTGAGCCGCCAGAAGGAAGTCTACAAGATACCTTACGAAACCCACCCGGCAGACCGCCCAAGGCAGTGCGTGTTCGGCGGCACGTCCAACACCCTTGATTTCCTGCCCCTTGACCGTTCCGGAAACCGTCGCTTCATTCCCATACAGGTATGCCCGGAACAGGCGGAAACACACATCTTAGAGGACGAAGCCGCTTCCAGAGCCTATCTGAATCAGGTATGGGCGGAAGCGATGGAAATATACAGAAGCGGCAGATGGAAGCTGACATTCAGTCCGGAAATGGTGCGCCATTTAAAGGAACACCAGCGGGACTTCATGCCGGAGGACACCAAGGCCGGGATGATACAGGCTTTCCTTGACAGCTACCCCGGCGATATTGTCTGCTCCAAGCAGCTTTACAAAGAAGCCCTGAACCACGATTTTGACGAGCCGAAACAATGGGAGATACGGGAAATCAACGAGATAATGAACCAGTGCGTCACCGGCTGGAATTATTTCTCCAACCCCCGTATGTTCGCCGGGTTTGAAATCAAGCGTGTATTATGATAAGATACAAGCTATATTATGGAATTGATTTTGTAAGTTTGGAGATGAAATGTGAATACAGTTAAGAACAATCTATTTATCCTGTCCCATGTATATAAAGCTGTACCCCTGTATGCGGCAGCCATTATGGCATATAACGTAATAAGAGCGTTGGTAGTGGTGGGGGATCTGTGGATATGTAAATTAGTCATTGGCTGGCTGACCCGTAACCAAATGGAGGGAAATGGGATTTTTTTTGCCTGCGTGGCTATTTTTTATGGACTTTATGTTTTGTTGGACTACATTGGAAACCAGTTGAATCTGCTATTGCTGAACTGGTATGGCAGCGTTCGGTCTATTGATCTGTCAAAATATATGCGGGGACTGTTGTATCACAAGCTGGAGGAATTGGAACTATCCTGCTATGAGGAAAATGAATTTTATAATGATCTGGGCCGTGTGCTTAATGAAATTGACACCAGGCCAACACAGGTTGTAAACAGTCTTGCCACAGGTCTGTATTACTTCTTGACGCTGGTGTTGATTACAGTGATTATTTTTGATCCTGTATTTATTGTGGCCGGATTGCTAATTGTTATAAAGCATTTTTTGTATGTCCGTAAAGTCAATCGTATTAATTTTGAAATGGACAGGGATACTCAGCCGAGTATGAGAAAAGTCCAATACATAAAAGAACTGTTTAAAAATAGAGAGTTTATCAAGGAAACCAGAAATTATCAGGCGGAGGACTTTTTTATTCAGTTTGGTGAATGCGGGGCAAAAGAGGATTATTCTATTTCAAACGCATATTACAGGGAAGGCGGAAGAGCCTCTTTTTTAATGATTCTATTTGGGAATCTGGTCAATTTGCTGATTGTGGTATATTTATGCAGGCAGATGCTGGTAGGCAAATATATGCCGGGGGATTTTGTGTATTTAATCAGTTCCTTTTCGGCTTTCACAAACAATTTGAGTGGTTTGGTTCAGATTATTTCCGAGATGCAGAATTACGGCATGTATATAGAAAATATAAGGAAGATTCTGGATTATAAATCACCCCGCGTAAGGCAATTGGATCATTCTGAGTCCGAAGAAATAGGAGTTTTTGAAAAGGTATCTCTGGAAAAGGTAAACTTTAGATATGATGAAGGAACTATAGTTCTACGAGATATGGACATATGTATTAAAAAAGGACAAAAGGTTGCTCTGGTTGGAAAAAATGGTTCAGGAAAGAGTACGTTAATCAAGCTGCTTATGGATTTTTACCCAATTCAAGAGGGAAAAGTATTATACAATGGTGTGCCATATGCCAGCTTTGATGTGGGAGTGGTCCAGGGGAAGTTTACCGCTGTATTTCAGGATTCTCCCATATATGCCTTTTCTATTGCGGAGAACGTTTTAATGAGGGAGCCGGCATCTGATACGGACGAAAAACTTGTTGCGGAAGCGCTTATTTTTTCCGGATTATGGGAAAAGGTCAATGCTCTGGAAAAAGGGATGCACACGATAGTCACTAAGGAATTCGATGATGAGGGAGTCTATCTTTCGGGCGGTGAATATCAAAAGCTTATCATAGCCAGGGCTTATGCGCATCAAAGTGAGATATTGATTTTTGATGAGCCGGCCAGTTCTCTTGATCCGCTTGCGGAATATGAGTTATTTCATAAAATGTTGCAGTTGGGAAAGGATAAGACGGTAATCTATATCACTCATCGGATGGCAGCGGCAATCGAAGCGGATCGAATATATTATATTGAAGAGGGCAGAGTGAGAGAGCAGGGCAAACATGAGGAGTTGATGAAATTGCAGGGGCAATATAGTCAAATGTTTTCTATCCAGATGAAAGGTTGCGAATAAGCGATGAGAGAATATAAATTTATTTTTAAGAATATATGGAAAGCATCTCCTGCCTATATAGGGGTCAATGTCCTGAACGTAGTATTACAGTACATATCTTTTGCGGTTTCTCTTCTTTTTTATAAGGTGATAGTGGATCTCTTTATCTATGGGCAGCCCGAAATGGAAAAAGTAATTGTTGGTCTGGTGGTCTTTTATGCGCTGAAAATTGTCTGTGAATCCTATAATAACTGGACAGTAAATATTTATAATAGTTTACAGCAAATTAAGATCAGGGAGTATGTCAGCAGCTTGATCTATCATAAATGTAAGCATATTGATATAGAGTGCTATGAGGGAGCGGAATTTTATGATGAGTATGCAAGGGCGATAGAAGACGGACCGGGGCGGCTGCAGGATACCGCCAATCTGGTCAGTTCCTTTCTGTCTGCACTGCTGAAAATTGGTACGGTTATCGGTTTGTTCTTTTCATTGGGCTACATATTCATTATCGTGGCGGTGATTTACTGCGTACAGTCGTGGCTTACTTTGAAATTGACGAACAGGTTGTTTTACCGGGGATATTTGCTGGATACGCCAATTAACAGAAGGGCAGATTATATCAACGGAATTTTCAGGGGGTATCAGTATGTAAAAGAATTAAAATTATATCGGGCCTATGACTTCTTTGCCCGCCGTTTTGCGGATATTAAAGACCAGCTTAAGCTCTTAAAGAAAAAAAGGGTAGCTGATTTGCTGAAAATACTTTTCACCTCCAATCTGGCAGGCAGTTGCCTGAAAGCATTTGTTAATATTTATGTCATCTATAAAATTGTGCAGGGAGAGTACACGGTGGGAGATTTCACACTGGTTTTTGCCTCTGTTATCGCTTTGAGCGAATCGGTATCAGGGATTATTAATACACTGCCCAATCTGAAAAATAACAAGAAGATAATTGGCTCTCTGATAAGACTTTTGAACCAAGAGGGACGGTCATATGGAAATGCCACGCTCCCTGAAAAGGAACAATTGGAGATAGACATTGAAGATGTATCTTTTGCCTATCCCAATGAGAAAGAGAGAAACGTGCTTAGCCATATTTCGCTGCAGATCCACGAGGGAGAGAAAATTGCCATTGTGGGAGAAAACGGGTCAGGGAAAAGCACTTTCTTGAAACTGCTATTGGGATTATATGAACCGACCGAAGGTAAGATGGCGATAGGTGGCAAGGAATACTGTGAATACGACCGAGAAGAGTGGCAGAAATTGTTTGGCGTTGTCTTTCAGGATTATTTGATCTATCAGGTGTCCATCGCCCAAAATATTTTGTTCAAAGAGAACTTGGACGAAGAGGATGAAAAACTTGTGTGGGAAGCTTTGGAATTCAGTGGATTGGATTCCAGAGTGCGCAGTCTGGATAAGGGCATAAATTCAGTGCTGCTCAGGGAATTTTCAGAGGAGGGCGTATTTTTGTCAGGGGGAGAATATCAGAGGCTGGCAATCGCGAGAGCATATGCGAGAAAGGCAAGATGGATCGTCTTTGATGAACCCACCAGTGCGTTAGATCCCATAGCGGCAGATGACGTTATGGGAAAGCTTTACCGTTTGGGGGAACAGAAAACAGTGATATGTGTTTCACATCGCCTGACTACTACCAGTTCGTCAGACCGTATCCTGGTATTTGATAAAGGGCGTATCGTAGAATGCGGAAACCACAGGGAACTTATGGACAGGCAGGGTCTGTATTACCAAATGTTTATGAAACAAGCAAGATACTCGCAATGAGAGGGACACAAGATATGTGTGAGTTTACCAAAGTAATTAATATTGGAAATAAAAGTAGTTATTTATATGATGCAAATATAAATAAGGTTGTTTTGCTCCCAGAATATATAAGCGATAGTAGCTTTAGGTTTACGGCAGAGTATCTTAGGGACAGAATGGACTTATATGGAGATCTGTTGAAACAGGGATTTTTGAGAGGAAAACGCTTAGACAGAATTGAAAATCCAGAAGTAAGAAATGTGGACACCGTACTGGATAAGAGGATAGAGAGATTGATATTACAAGTCACCCAAGGATGTAATTTGGCTTGCAGATATTGTTTTTTTTCTGAGCAATACCATCATAAAAAAGAGAGTGTAATGATGAAATGGGAAATTGCTAAGAGAGGCATAGACTATTATATACAACATGCGGAAGAGGTTAAAGAGTTGAAGTTCAATTTTTATGGGGGCGAGCCTCTATTGAATTTTGATCTAATAAAAAAATGCGTGGAGTACATTGGCAAAAAAATATCAGATAGGAAATGTCTGTTTTCTATTACTACGAACTTGACAATATTGAATGAGGAAATGGCGGATTTCTTGAAAAAATATAATTTTTCAGTCCTTGTAAGTCTGGATGGCCCCCAAGATATTCATGATAGAAATAGAAAGTTTAAGGATGGAAATGATACATATGAAACGGTTATTTCAAACTTACTGTATATGAAAGAGAAACACCCAGACTTTTATAGGACAATCACGTTTAACGCAGTATTAACAAACCAGAAAGACTATACAAATATCAAGAATTATTTCTTGCGCAGACATCCTGTATTCTCCGGAAATGATTTTATAATTTCTCCGTTGTATTTGGGGATTGACCAAAGACAGTTTGTCTCATCATACAGAGAGAAAAAAATAAAAACCAGAGAATATATTGATCAAATTAAAGAAAATATACAAAGATGTAAAGAATTGGTT
>CAMWSA010000223.1 GCA_947176785.1 uncultured Lachnospiraceae bacterium | reverse complement strand
TGATCCCGGAAAGCGCGCTGATCCATGTGGGGACGCCTGAAAGCGTCCCGACATGAATTATCCGGCTGTGTGCTTGTAGGGAGCATGCGGAACTCATATTAAAACAGCATGATCCCGGAAAGCGCGCTGATCCATGTGGGGACGCCTGAAAGCGTCCCGACATGGATCATCCGGCTGTGTGCTTGTAGGGAGCATGCGGAACTCTAAATAAGAAAGGTGTAGGAAAATGTTTCTGGGAAAGCGGAGAGAATATACGGTTTCGGGGCAGAAGGTTAAACTGGCATTTGAGCAGGGCGAGGCTGAAATCTGGGCAGTAACCCCCGAAATCATCAATGTTTTTTGCGGTCTGGAGAGTATGGAACACGAGTCCAGAGCCATTGAGGGGGAAAAGGAGCAGACGGTAAAGCTGGCAGTGGAGGAAAAGGAGGACGGTCTGTGGATTGGCACAGGGGCCGTGTCCGTCAGGGTCAGTGACGGCTTCTATGTGGACTTTTTTGATGAGAAGGGCAATGCCGTGTGCATGGATTACAGGGGAGGGCGAAAGCCCTTGCAAGTGGTCAGCGATGAGATGCTGAAGGTTCTGGCCAGCGAGGGGCACAAGACCGACAGGGGGACGGGTCATGCCTTTGATGTGCTAAAGCAGCTGCAGGGGGACGAATATTTTTATGGCCTGGGAGATAAGACGGGCTTCCTGAATAAGCGGGGCTATGACTACGAGATGTGGAATACGGACAATCCGGATCCCCAGGTGGACAGCTTCAAGGCATTGTATAAGTCCATTCCTTTTTTCATGGCGCTGACGGAGAAGCATGTGTACGGCATCTTTCTGGACAATACCTATAAGAGCTTTTTCAATATGGGACAGGAGTCCCGGGAGTACTATTACTTCGGCGCGGCGGCGGGGAATCTGGATTACTATTATATGGCAGGGGACTCTATGGCGGAGGTGCTTTCCCGCTATACCTATCTCACGGGAACCTGTCCCCTTCCTCAGAAGTGGACGCTTGGGTATCATCAGTCCAGATGGGGGTATACCACCCAGGAGGATATGGAGGAAATTGCCCGCGGTATGCGGGAGCGGGATATTCCCTGTGATGCCATTCATTTTGATATCGACTATATGCAGGATTACAAGGTATTTACCTGGAATGAAAACCGCTACCACAAAGATGCGGCGGGTTATCTGGAGACCTTGGCGGAGAGAGGATTTAAACCGGTGGTCATCAATGACCCGGGGGTGAAGAAAGAGGAAGGCTATGCCGTCTATGAGGAGGGCGTCAAGAAGGGTTATTTTGCCAAAACACCGGAGGGCCAGGTGTATATCAACGCCGTATGGCCCGGCGATGCGGCATTTCCTGATTTCGGCAGCCCGGCGGTGAGGGAATGGTGGGGAAAGAACCACAAATTCCTGTTGGACAAAGGCGTCAGAGGCATTTGGAACGATATGAACGAGCCTGCCAGCTTTAAGGGGCCGCTGCCGGAGGATGTGGTATTTACAGATGAGAATAAGGAAGCCAATCATGCCAGGATGCACAATGTCTATGGGCATCTTATGGCAAAGGGCACTTATGAGGGTTTAAAGCGTCTGGACGGGCGCAGACCCTTTGTGATCACCAGGGCCTGTTACGCCGGAAGCCAGAAATATACCACCTGCTGGACCGGGGACAATCACAGCATATGGGCGCATCTGCAAATGGCGATTCCCCAGCTGTGCAATCTGGGTCTGTCGGGAATGCCCTTTGCGGGGACAGATGTGGGAGGTTTTGGATCTGATACCACCGGGGAACTGCTGGCCCGCTGGGTGCAGGTGGGATGCTTCTCCCCCCTGTTCCGCAATCACTCCGCCATGGGCAGCAGGCAGCAGGAGCCCTGGCAGTTTGGTCAGGAAATCCTGGATATCTACCGGAAGTATGTGAAGCTGCGTTACCGCTGGATTCCCTATTTTTATGATCTTTTCCGTGAGGCGGAGCAGACCGGTGCCCCGGTAATACGTCCATTGGTATACCATTACGAAAAGGACATGGCCGCCAGAAGCTGCAATGACGAATTCCTGGTGGGCGAACGAATCCTGGTGGCGCCTGTGGTTTACCAGGGCATGAATAAGAGGATGGTCTACCTGCCGGAGGGAACCTGGTATGACTATTGGACGGATGAGAGGATTACCGGGCAAGCGTGGATCATCAGGGACGCGCCCCTGGAGGTATGCCCGATCTATGTGAGAGCCGGCAGCGTGATTCCGGCCATGGAACCCATGTCCTATGTGGGCGAGAAAGAGGAGGATGTACTGCTTCTGGATGTATACCCGGGAACCGGGGAATGGGCGCATTATCAGGACAACGGGGAGGACTTCGCCTACCGGGACGGGGAGTACAACCAATATCATATTGCTGTGAAGGAGGATGGTGCAGTACAGTGCAGGCTGACCTGCCACGGATACGGAAAGACGTATCGAAAGGTGCTGGCAAATCGGTTCGGAACCGTGACGGAGTTGGAAATGCATAATGTGGTATAAAGGGCAAAACGTTGTGCGTCTGATTTCTCTGAATGAAATGTATAAGGAAGTGCGCGGGCTCGAGGTATAAACAATAAATGCCCTGCATGTAACTTTATATAGAGTCTGCGCCGAATCTTATCAGGGTATAACAAAAAGGACTGTAGCTTTGCGGCCACAGTCCTTTTTGTCCTGCCTGGAAGCTTGGATTAGCAGTTGATCTGCCGGCATTCGATCTCCACGACCATGCCGTTCTCAAGAGAAACAATCAGCTTGTTTTCCCTGTCGTTAGTCTCAATATCGCTGATTCCCATATCGTCCGCATCATTGAGCAACTCAAAAAGCTTATCCTTGAAGTAATCCATCCTTTTCTCCTTTCACGGAACAAGGAGTTCCGCTCGCAACTTAATACATAGTTTCACTGGGAGTAAATAATTATAATACATGTATACCAACACTTACGGCAGGATACAAATAAACTATAACAAGTCCCAGGGAAAATTACAAGTAGAAGCCATCTCCAATATTCGACAAGAATTTACAATTCAGCGCCCAATCGAACGTATATTTCTGTATATAAAGATCTAATACTTATTTAGGGTTACCAAAGCACTATTACAAGTATAGAATAAAGTTGTAAGAATACATAAAAATACGTATATTAGAGGTGATGTTGTGGAAGAGAATTTTGGTAATTTGGAAATTCGGCTGGACGAATTACTGAAGAAAAAGGGATTAAGCAAAAACAAGCTGTCGCACAAGGCAGAGATGAATTGGAAACAGATCGACAATTACTGCACCAATAATATTACCCGATTAGATGTGTTTGTATTATGCAAGCTCTGCACTGTATTGGAATGTAAGATAGAGGATTTGCTGGTCTTTTATCCGCCCGAGAAAAAGTAGCCCCGGAAAGAAAACGCTGATGCTGTCATCGGCGTTTTCTTTTATCTGAAATCTGAATCGTGAAAGGCATCGCAACAAAACATAACATAATATGCTCCCAAATGTTATCCAGGTGACAAAACGGTTTCATCCGAACTGGGATGAGGCCCAGGGTATCGCTATGGTAAAGGCAGACACGATGCTGAGTCTTATGAATGATATGCAGCGGGCCATGAGGGGGCAGGAATAGACAAAAGAAATAGGCTGCCGCCGCAAAAAAAGTATGTGCATGGAGCGGGATACTGTGTGGAGATGTATGATATGCCCATATTCCAATGGGACCAAGGATGAAAACTATCATACGGAAATCAAGATTCCTGTAAAGAAGAAATAAGACAGAATATTTTATAAAGGAGCCATGGGGAAGCTGTTTCCCATGGCTCCTGCTGTATCATGTACAATTATATGTATCTATGTTCTATTTCCCGGCGCTTTTCTTACCGCCCACCAGGAAGAAGCTGCACAGTAAGGCGACCACATACAATATGATCGTGACATACAGCACGGTCTGATATCCCACGGGATTTACCTGCGTCAACCCGCCGTGGCCGTCGCTTACATCTACCATCTGCCCCACATGCCCCACGATGAAGGTTGCCAGCTGGTTGCCGGTTAGACCTGCAATAGCCCATGCGGAGAGGGTGATGCCGTGGATGGCGCTGATATTCTGCATGCCGTAGTGGTCAGACAGCAGAGTGGGCACATTGCTGAAGCCGCCGCCGTAGCCCGCGTTTACCACAAACAGCAGCACCAGCACCAGAATCAGCAGCAGAGTACTCTGTCCCATGTCCGCAATACCCTTGGTCAAAATAACCAGGCCGGTGGCAATGATGGACAGGATGATCATGATCTTATATACGGTATTTCTGTCCTTCATGGTGTCCGCCCATGCGGAAAAGCCCAGGCGTCCGCCAGCGTTGAATACGGCGGTGACGGAGGACAATACGCCGGCCATGCCCGCCAGGCCGATACACTTGATAATCATCTTTTCCTGGGAGATCAGCGCCAGGCCGCAGGTGATGTTGATGTAGAACATCAGCCAGATACCGATGAACACAACGGGTTTGGTCTTGATTACGTCCATGGCTCTCGCACCCTTCTCCTGGGATGCGGGTTCATGCCAGCCTGCGGGCTTGGCTAACAGCAGGTGGCCCACAAACATCATGACAAAGTACACACAGGCAAGAATCAGGAACATTTTATAGATGCCGCCCTCCCCCAGGGAGTTCAGCAACGCCTGCATGATGGGGCTTGCGATAGCCTTGGCGGCACCGAAGCCCGCCACGGCCAGACCTGTTGCCAGCCCCTTGCGATCCTGGAACCACAGCATCAAGGTCTTGACAGGGGACAGATATCCCGTGCCGAGACCGATACCCATGATGAAACCATAGCAGATATAGATGCCGATCAGTGCAAGAGGGCTGTGCTGATGGGTGCCGCCATACCAGATGAAAAAGCCTGTCCCTGCCATGCCGGCGGCAAAGCAGATGGCGGCGATCAGCGAGGAACGATGGATATCCTTTTCCACCACATTGCCCAGAAAAGCGGCGGACATGCCCAGGAAAAAGATGGCAAAGCTGAATGCCCACTCAGTGGCACTCTTGGAAAAGCCGATATAGTCGGCAATCTCCTGGCTGAAAATAGACCAACAGTACACTGTACCGATGCTACAATGCAGCAGCAGTGCCGGGATAGCGGCACGAATCCATTTGTTTTGAATGCTTTTCATACGTACACTCTCCTAATTAAGTATTAAATAAGAATAAAATATTTGTAAACTTCTTAGTTATTCTACTCCTAAAGTATTTTTTTTTCAATAAAAACAGCGAAAAGATTTGCAAATTTTGAACACCCTTCGGCATGAGGCGCGGCGAGACGGTGCATTTTCCATTTCCCGCCGCCTTTTTGCATCCTAAACATTGACTTTAGGAAATAATAGGTATAAGATTAAGTCGTTTTTGAGGAAGGCGTATATTGGGGAGAAAATGCCATGCTTGTGCTTTACTTTGTGTTATGGGTTATATTTAACGGACGCGTCACATGGGAGATCTGTGCCTTCGGTATGGTCATCGCGGCTTTGCTGTGTGCTTTTACATGCAGGTTTATGGACTATAGCATGCGGAAGGAGCTTTGGATATACCGGAAGCTGGGCAGGCTGCTGCGATATGCGTTTGTGTTGGTTCAGGAGGTAGTGAAGGCCAATTTGGGCACGGTACACCTGATCCTTACACAGGAAGAAGAAATCCAGCCTGTGCTGGTGAGCTTCCACAGCGACTTGAAAAGCCCTCTGACGCAGACGCTTCTGGCTAATGCCATCACACTGACGCCGGGGACCATCACTGTGGCGCTGGAAAATGGGGACTTTATGGTGCATTGTCTGGATGAAAGCCTGGCGGAGGGCATGGATCAAAGTATTTTTGCAGAGCTGGTACAGGAGCTGGAACAGATGCGCACATGAGGAGGTAGGTATGCACAATAATATACCGGGTCTGGAACAGGCATATGTTTTTTTGTTTATGGGAGCGCTGGTGTTTTTGGCGGTTATGGTAATTTTGTGTCTGATCCGCGCGATCATCGGCCCCCGTATTGCTGACAGGGTGGTGGCGGTAAACATGATGGGGACGATGGTTATGGTGATCATTGCCATACTGGCGCTGCTTCTGGAAGAGGGATATCTGGTGGACATCTGCCTGATCTATGCCATGATCAGCTTCCTGGCGGTCATCATATTGACCAAGGTTTACATGGGGGTCTATGCGGAATGGAAGCAGCACGGGGGAAGGCGCGCCGTAAAAGCCGTGCTGCCCATAGGGGAATGCACTGAAAACGAACCGACGACCGACGCGGAGACAGACAGCTTGCCTGAACAGGCAGCCGGTGGGACGCCAGGCAGAATGCCGGGCCAGGGAGCAAGGGGATAGCAGGCAGAATGCCGGGCCAGGGAGCAAGGGGATAGCAGGCAGAATGCCGGGACAGGGAACAAGC
>CAMWSA010000222.1 GCA_947176785.1 uncultured Lachnospiraceae bacterium | reverse complement strand
CCGGTTCCCACAACCATTCCCGACAAAAAGACTTTGCTGCTTCGTCATGGCCTGGCGGTATATGATGTGATCGAGAGTTGTGAGATCCGCGGCTCCAGCGACAGCAGCATCCGCAATGTGAAAGCGGCGGATATCCGGGCCATCATGGAGGCATCCCGGATCGAAAGAATATTGGTCAATGGCAGAACCGCTGCAAAATATTTTAAAGCCTGCCAGCCTGCTGCATATCAGCAGCTATTGACGGAACTGCCCTCCACCAGTCCCGCAAACGCCGCTTTTTCTCTGGAAAAGCTGGTGCAGATATGGGGGGCATATCTTCCGTAAGTTACGTACGGAAGATATGCCTGCGATTTTGAATTTTTCTATATCAAGCTTCGTTTCGAACCAGGAAGTGCTGGTTCTCTATCAGGTTTATTTCGGATCAGGAGACTTTGGACCGGACAGTTTACATTAATGTGCTTGGTACTATATTACTTTTATACTTTGTACATTGAGAATCATTGAAAAAAGTCCAAATTTAGCATATCTATAAGATGTCCATTAATAGTCTTAATTATCCCCATAATTATTTACTATAGACAGGAATTGTGGCATAATAATAAAATCACCAGGCACAAGTGAATGGAACAGAATGATGTATTTTGTGCAATGATTTGCAATGTAAGTTCAGAAACAGGACAAAAATGAACTGAAAATGAACTGATTATTGACTTGTCCAGACTCACATGATAAAATAATTTTGCAAAGGGATTGAGTATATGACAAAAGAACAGGTTATTCGATATATGAATCTATTTGCTCTGTTGCTTCGGAAAATAAATGAATCAACACTGTCCATATCAATGCTTCATGCTTTGACAGGTTTCGAAGCTGTTGGGGAAGTTGTTCATAAGGAATTAATTGCAATATTTGAGCATAATCCGGATATTGAAATCTTTCTAGGTGAATTATCTAAAAAATGCAAGGAAATAACAGCGAAGAACAACCAGAAAAGTTTACTCAAAATATATCATACCTGTATATGGATGGATCAGATGCTGACATATGACGATGTCTCAGAAAGTAAATTTTCAATTTATCGTCTGATTCCGTTAAAATCATACAACTACGTAGAAATAGACTCATTAAATGACAACTACAGGGAAGTCGGAATTTGGATCAACCCGAAATTGCCTATTTTTAAGACGACTATGACTCTTGACAATGGAACGGAGATTGAAAAACCGGCGGCAAGTCGAACTGCTTTCAGTGATATTAACGGTGAATTTCGCAATATCAGTTTCTTCAGATGGAATAATCAATATATTGTTCATAATATAATTGTCCCGTATGAATACGAGGAAAGAGGCGAGGAGAGCAGGACAGAGGGGACTTTGCGGGTTGGCTTCATTCCCATATCAGACAGATCTGACTTAATTGTTCCTGATTACAGGAATGTCAAAGAAAAAGGATACGAGTTCAGAAAGATGTATGTGGATTCCCCTGGAAATGAAGACCTGATTAATACACGACTCAGACAGGGACTGGAGCTTGCGTGTACCAACAGGGTAGACATCGTATTTGCCCCTGAAATGCTGGGAAATTGGCAAATTGAGCAATATAGCGGAAAATATAACACATTTATACGCGAAGTCTATTGGCGGTCAATTGCAGATGGCAGGAAGCCACCCCTGATTACCGTTATGCCGTCTTTGTGGCAGAACAGAACGAACAGTGCGGCGATTATTTACAGAGACGGTCGTATTTTGGGAAGACAGGAAAAATATGTGCCATATATTGACTTTCATTCCTGTGCGGTGGAGGGAATCCGTCAGAAAAGGATCAGAGAGGTTTATTTGATTCATATATACGGAGTTCATAGAATTGCCATTTCTATATGTGCGGAATTTATTGACCATTTTAACAGAGAGTTTATCTGTGCGCAATTAGGCGCGACACTGATCATAGTCCCCTCGTTTTCACATGGAGAGAGGGATTTTGTCAACAACCTGGGAACGCTGTTTCCATATGGAACCAGTGTGGTTTGGGGAGATTGCTGTGGAGCGATAACTCACACCCCAAAAGTTATAGGAGGATGCAGTCTGATTGGCTCGAATGAGATATGTAAGATGGGAGATAACTGTAAATGTGATTTTTCGTGCGGTTCCAGTAAAGGCTGCCTGTTTATCATGGAACTGCCTTTAAAAGTAGTATATTCCAGGGAGGCGACGGCAACACATAAGGCTGTATGGCATATTGTTTTATGACACAAGGGATATGCGGAACTTTAAATTTGCAAATTTCCGAAAAGCGCACTGAATAATGTTCGGACGCCGGAGCGGTCGGATGTTGTTCACCGGTATTTGGTGTTTTCAGGGGATATGCTGAACTTTAATTGGAGGAGTGTATATGACAAAAGCTGGTCTGTTTCAAACGAGTATTGATATTTCACAGGAACTTGCATCCAGAAATTATGAGAAAGTGATCGGATACGCGAATGACGCGCAGGAAGAGTTAATCCACAATTGGCAGTGTAGGGATAAGACAGCATTAGAGCATTTGATACTAACCAGCCAGAATATTTTGAATTTCTGGACCGATTCAATTATAAAAAAGAGACTATGGATTGCTCTGGTCAGATGCGGGGCCTGGCTGGGCACGCTGGAGACTATTCAAAAATCGTTTTATGAAGAGAGCATGGATTTATGGTCTTCAAAGAGACTCCGGAAAAAAATTGTCTCCATAAAAAATTTGCCTGAAATCCTATCTTTGCTGGAGACAAAGGGAGTAATGACGCACAGTGAGATTGTGGAAGAGTTACAGTTTAAGCATCCCTCCACGCTTACGGAAATTGTCAGGAAAACAGCGGATTTGGAACTGATTGATTCCAGAAAAGCAGGAAAGTTTGTCCTATACTCTCTCACGGATTTGGGAGCCAGATGCGCGAAACAACTGCGCAGCCGGAATGGACGGCAGGTTTTGCTGCAAAATCTTATTGAGGAATATCATCTGCCAATGAATGAAGCCGCCCTTGAAACTCATTTGCGGTCAGTGGGCGAGGGTATGCTGGTTAAGCGAGGACAGCCGTTGAAAGTAAAAATGGACAGCGAGAAGATACAGAGTGTCAAAGTAGAGGAACTGCTGAAAACGGTATCTTTTGAGAACCAGGAAGAAGATTATATGGTTCTTAGGACGCAAAGGGCACAGGAAAGGGAAAGAGTCATAGAGGGGGAAGAATATGATATTACAAAGACATTGAAGGCAGTAGTAAAAGAAAAACGTACAAAATACGATATGGGGGCGTAAGTATATGAATAGAGAAAGCTTAATCAGGACTTTGGAGAGCGCAACGGCGAATGCGACGGATGTTTATTTTAGTTTGTATGAGGACTATTTAGAAAATGGGGATGAGCCGGAGGAGGCGCTGAGGATTATTTTGGAGTATCCCCGTGAAATTGGAGATACCGAGGATAGAAATCCGAAAAGCATAGCGCGGCAGGAAGAGAGCCGAATGGTCTACAGCCTGGAAAGCTTTGTCAGTGGGATGACGATTCGAATTGCGGAAATGAATCTGCCACAGGAAGATTTTTACAGAAGGCTTTATCAGGTGTTTTTCAAGGGTGACGATGATTTTTGCCCCTGCGGTAAAGAAGAAAAGGTGATTGCTTTAAAGATTTTATCGGAGAGCGTTTGGGCTGTTCCGTATTATCAGATAACCGAGACAACCTGTGTCAACAGAGAGGAAATTGAAGAGGGGATAGAGGCGATACAGAAGAGCCTGCAAGAGGCATTTTATATGTTAAACCGCCCATTTCGGACCAAACCGGAACGGGCAGCGCAAATGCTCAGAATAGCGGATGCAATTTCAGACAAGAAGCTGCAGATTATTTATTGGACTGTAATTCTCGACCATCTTCGAAATAAGAGTGAAAGGGATTAGTCGTTTGCGCTTAAGTCTCTTTGGCTCCCGGCCCGGAAACCGTTAAACAGTGTATGGCTGTCGACCGGACATCCAAAACGCTAGAGTACTTTAGAAAGAGGTACTTTCGCAGTTATCCCGTTGTTCGTCAGCGGATCACGCTGTGCATACCCAAACAACAGGACCATCGGCTCATCGAAGATAGCGGTAAAAACCTCCACATGCAATGCTTTGGTCAGTTCCCGGTAATTACAGCCTGCCAATTCCGGGAACAGTACATGCTCCCGGGACTCTCTGTGCAGCAGATCGTGGACAGCGCTTTTCCAAGGCTCCGGAGACGGGGCGAAAGCGGGCCGATTCTTCATGTGTTCACGTAAATACAAGTCATAGAGAATATATTCTCTCAACAGGGACATCTGTCTGTCTGGTTCAGTCGGTTCAGCAGTTTGAGCCTGTTCGGCGGTTTGAGTCTGTCCGGTAGTTTGATTTTTTCCGGCAGCTTCAGCCCGTCCGGCGAAAGTTGCATTTTGCGTCTGTTTATGTCGGGAGATACAGGCGCTTCCAAACTCCAACAAAATTTCATATTTCCGTAAACGGGAAGACTGTATACCGAACAATTCATATCGTTCATACCACATGGCAAGGCTGTCATACATGGCGTAGGGGCAGTCAAAGAAAGAGAGCAGGAACTCCAGCGTGTTTGCAAACTGGCCGCTGTTGTAATAGACCTCCACCATTTCCTCCACCTGTTTTAAATGGCAGACATCCTCATAGGAGAGCCACCGGGTGGAGAGTACCTCGTAGGGAGGCTGGCTGGTGTACAGCAGATTGTACTCCGAAGCGCGCCGCTCCATGTCCGAGCCTTTCAACACCTTGAGAAAGCCCAGCTGCAGCTGCTGTGGGCGGAGGGCATACACTTCATTAAAGGACACCTGGAATCGGGGCAGATCCTCAAAGGGAAGTCCGGCAATCAGATCCAGATGTATATGGATATTCTGCCGGGAGGAGATGCGCCTTACGATGGCAGCAACCCTGGCAAAATCCATTTTCCGGTGAATTTCTGCAATGGTTTTCTCACAGGTTGACTGCACACCGATTTCCAGCTGGACGGCACCGGGGCGCAGCCGCTCCAACACGGCGAAATAGTCCTCGTCCAGAAGATCGGCGGCAACCTCAAAGTGAAAGTTTGTAACGCCGTTGTCATGTTCCAGAATATGCCGCAGGATGGGCAGGGCATGATCTTTTTTACAGTTAAAGGTGCGATCCACAAATTTCACCTGGGGAACTTTTTTCTCCAAAAAGAAATCCAGTTCCCTGCAAACCCGCGCTGCAGAGCGGAAATCCATGGCCCTATCTAAGGAGGAAAGGCAATAGCTGCAGGAGAACGGGCATCCCCGGCTGCTCTCGTAATAGACGATGCGGTGCGCAAAGTCCTGCATGTCCTCATACCAGAACGGAATTTCATCCAGCGTTAGCCGCTGCAGCTTGCTCCCGTCCAGGACGGCGGGCAGCTCCCGGGCCGTGCCGGTTCCATAGGCGGCTGCCAGGCGGGAAAAGGCCGCCTCTCCCGGCCCGGCCATTACACCCCGCAGCTGCCATCTGTGGATGACCTCGGCAGCGTCATAGGATACCTCCGGCCCCCCTGCCCAGATGTCCACAATGGGCAGAAGCCTGCGCAGGTCGGGTATGATCGCATCCATTACACTGCGGTTCCAGATATAGCAGGAAAAAGCAATCACATCCGGCTTCCTTTTATAGATCTCCTGCAGGATATACGCAGGCTGTTGGTTGATGGTAAACTCTGCGATATCCACGCAGGAAGCATATTCTCCCGCGCAGGACTTCAGGGAGTAAACCGCAGGATTGGAGTGTATATATTTGGCATTGACAGCCACCAGCAATATTTTCATCAGACAACATTCCCTTTTTAAATAATTTATCTTATGACAATTCTATTTTACCGGAAGCAGGGAAAAGTGCAAGGGGAAGAATAGAAATCTTCCCGATTTCCAGCAGATCATTTTATCGGAAGCTCAGAAAAATGGAATGGCATTATACGTGCGCTTGTGGTAAAATGAGCAAAATGCTCTGCGTTTAGCTCTTCTGAACAAAATGCGCGCAGGAGCGCACGGGATCAAGTTAAATTGAGTCATTTTGAAAGGAGTAACTTTATGGAAGAATTAAAAACTATTATGGAGAAGTTTGCCGCGTCTGGCTGGGATTTAATATCTATTCCCGCACAACAATGGTTGGACGGAAAAGCCGACAGAACCGCCTTGATTTCAGCAATTGAGCAGGCAGATAAAGAGTGTGGAAGCTGCGGCTGCGATTTAGACCCTTTGTATAAAAGGGCATTGGGACTGCTTTGAATATCAGAGAAAAAACAGATTTCTGATTCCTATAAGGAGCGAGTAAACAAAAGAAAAGCAGAGACTATGTAGGAGGAATAAGTCATGACAAACATCCAGAAAACAGAGGCTTTTCTGAAAGAACAATTTGCCGGCTGCGCCTATTTCAAGGAGCATCCAA
>CAMWSA010000221.1 GCA_947176785.1 uncultured Lachnospiraceae bacterium | reverse complement strand
CATATATACAGTGTCTATATTTATAGTTATTAATCGTCAATTATCTGCTTATAATAACTCATATGGAGGGCACTATGGAATACTTACACATTCGCATTATCGAATTACTACAGGAACAGGGAATCTCAAAGACAAAAATCTGCAGGGACTTGGATTTCCAAAGAAGAAACTTTAACCGTTATTGCCGTGATGACTTTCAGCGTGTTGATGCCAACATGATAATAAAGCTGTGTCACTATTTTCACTGCACAGTGGGGGATTTGTTTGAAATCCGCAATAGCTGAAGGCTTCCCATCGCAATATCTTTGATACGGTTCACTCCACCATGGATACCTGATTCGAACCATGACAAAACCTCACTATTTCAGAAGCTTTCATAAGCCCTCCTATTCGTGTCCCGGTTAATATGTTCCTTAAAATCCCTGAACAATCCCATCCTAGCATTCAAAAAAGCAGAATACAACATGGCACATGCATTGTCTTTTCCTCCAAACACGCTTATAATAGGAATCATCCCGACCCCATAGGAGTATTCACCATGCATATTTTTATTATAGAAGACGAACCACTCATACGGCAGGAACTGCAAATCCTGCTGGAAAATGCCCTGTATCAGACCACCGCACCGGATTCTTTCGCATCCGTCGCACAGCAGGTACTGAGTGCAGCGCCTGACCTGGTGCTGTTGGATATAAATCTGCCCGGCATATCCGGCTTTGATATCTGCACGCAGGTTCGCCGGCACCTGGAGGTACCGATTATCTTCCTGACCAGCCGCACGAGTCCCATGGATGAGTTAAACGGGCTGCTAAAGGGCGGGGACGACTATATCACCAAGCCCTACCAGCCTCCCGTCCTCCTGGCAAGGATCGCCGCCGTGCTGAAGCGCACCAGGGGTATGGAGCCAAAGGAAACCACCCTGTTTTCCAAAGGTGACATATCTCTGGATATCGCAAAATGCTGCATCTTCTGCAAGGGGGAAAACGTGGATCTGACCAAAAACGAGATGAAAATACTGCATCTGCTGTTCCAACACCCGGGAATCTTTGTGCCCAGGATGGACCTGATCGAATACCTCTGGGAAAACCGCATTTTCATAGACGACAATACCCTGAGCGTGCATATCGCCAAGCTCCGGGAAAAACTGAAATCCATAGGTGTGGAGAATTTCATAGAAACCAGGAGAGGGGTAGGGTATCGCATATGAGGCTTACGGATTTTTTACGTGACAGAGGGATGCTCCTGCTCCTCCACCTGGTGTCCATGTGCCTGGCGGCGGCTTTCTTCCGGCTGACCGGCTACAGCGGGACAAACACCATCCTGTTTTTGACTGTCTGGATGCTCCTGCTGACAGTCTGGCTGTTGATTACTTTTCTGCAAAGGCGGAGGTTCTTCCGGGAGGCCCGGCGGATCCTGGACAAGGTGGACCAGCGGTATCTTCTGAGCGAACTGCTTCCGGATTCCGTTCGTCTGGAGGACCGGTTATACAGGGAGATGCTTCACCGCTCCAACAAGTCCTGTATTGAGCGGATTCGGCAGATCGAAGAAGATCAGCGGGATTATAAAGAGTATATAGAAAGCTGGGTGCATGAGATCAAAGCGCCCATCACGGGCATTGCGCTGCTCTGCAACAACCGGCGCGGTTTCGCGCCATCGGATACAATCCCCCAGACCCTGGAGGCTTCGAAATCCACATCCTCCGGCTCCATGTACACGGAAGCGGAATCCTCGATACCTCTCTCCCGTAAGTGGATGTCCCGGGAGAAGGCAGCTGACGAAACCGCTCCCGCCTCCAGGGCCGACTACCTCACCATCAGTCTTGAAAACCAGAAAATCGAAAACTATGTGGACATGGTGCTGTACTATGCCCGCTCGGAGGAGGTCTACAGGGATTATCTGATCCGGGAAACCAGTCTGGAGGATGTGGCCTGCGAGGTGCTGGATAAAAACCACCTGCTGCTCATCCGTAACCGTGTCCGGGCCGATATAAACTGCCGGGACACGGTCTATACCGACAGAAAGTGGATAGCCTTCATTCTGAATCAAATGCTGTTAAACAGCGTAAAATACCGGGGTGAGAACCCGCTGCTCCGGATCTCTACCAGACGGGAAAGAGACGGCGTACTGCTGATATTCGAGGATAATGGCATAGGCATCCGCCAGGAGGAGCTGTCCCGCATTTTTGACAAGGGCTTTACCGGCAGCAACGGCAGGGACAACGGACGTTCCACCGGCATGGGGCTGTATCTGTGCAAAAAGCTGTGCGACAGACTGGGAATCGGGCTTTCCGCAGAGTCGGAGTGCGGTGTCGGCACAAAGCTGTACCTGGAATTTCCCATCAGCAACTATATTCTACTCACAAACGATCAGTTCAATTGTCTTACGAAATCTTAAGATAACTTCAATCTATCTTTATATGAAGGCATCCGCAAAGCATCTATACTAACAAGTGTTAAGATTTTCCAATCCCTGCACGCCCCATGCTATAGTAAACGGCATAACAAATTTCTGCTTTCGGTCCTGCAAAAGCCATATAGGGAAGCTTTTGCAGGACCAAAAGCGAAATTTCTTTTCCAATGGTTGGCTATACATAACCATGCAGCATGGAGCGTGCAGAAAGGAAATTCTGACAACTCGTGAGTATACAATCAACCTATACAGGAAATTATCCTGTAGCCATCAACAGGACGAGGTGAGTAAAATGCAAGACTATATCCGAATATGTGATGTGGAAAAATACTACGGCAACGCATCCAATGTAACCAAGGCTGTGGATCGGGTAAGCTTCGGCGTAGACCGGGGCGAATTTGTGGGCGTGATGGGCCCCTCCGGTTCCGGGAAAACCACACTGCTGAACATGCTGGCTACCATCGACCGGGTGACTTCCGGGCATATCTATTATGAAAATACGGACATCACCGAACTGTCTGAGGACGCCCTGTCCGATTTCCGCAAAAACAACCTGGGCTTCGTATTCCAGGACTATAACCTGCTGGATACCCTGACCATCGAGGAGAACATCCTTCTGGCATTGACCCTGCAGGACGAGGTGAAGGTCTCCGGCCAGACAGAGGTCTCTCGCGGCACAAATCCGGGGCAGGCCACCGTAGACCCTAACCGCGCAGACAACAGCCTCCCGGAACACACCCCCGCAGACCAAAGCCCCATAGGCCGCAGCCAGAACAGAAAACAAAAAATCACCCAAAGCTGCAACGAGATCCTGCAGCTTCTGGGTATTGAGGATATCCGGGAAAAATTTCCCTACCAGGTGTCCGGCGGCCAGAAGCAGCGCTGTGCCTGTGCCAGGGCGCTGGTGAACCACCCCAAGCTCCTGCTGGCCGACGAGCCCACCGGGGCGCTGGACTCCCGGGCGGCCCAGACCCTGCTGGAGACCTTCACAGACTTAAACCACACCATGAACGCTACGAGCCTCATGGTAACTCACGATGCCTTTTCCGCCAGCTACTGCGGACGCATCCTGTTTCTCAAGGACGGGCAAATCTTCCATGAACTGATCCGGGGCGGCAAAAGCCGCAAGGAATTCCTGCAGGAAATCCTGGATGTACTCTCCCTGACAGGAGGTGAATTATCCAATGTTAAATAAACTGGCCTTTCGCAATATGAAGCGCTCCGCCAGGGACTACCTGGTGTATATCCTCACCATGACAGTGGTCACGGCGCTGATGTATTCTTTTAACAGCCTGTTTTTCCAAAACGAACTGGCAGTCTATTTCAGCCTGGGCGGCGCGGACATGATGTCGGCAATGATCAGCCTTGCCACCTTTTTCATTGTGCTGATTGTAGCCTGGCTGATCAATTATATGGTCCGCTTCATGCTGGAAAAGAGAAGCACGGAGTTTGGCATCTACCTGCTGCTGGGCATGAAGAAGAAAACCGTCTCCCAGTTGTACATCCGGGAAAATATTCTCCTGGGCTGCGCCGCCTTTCTCCTGGGCTGCGTTCTGGGCGTGCTGCTGCAGCAGATCCTGCTCACCATCATGTTTTCCATGGTGAGGATGGAGTACCATCTGCACATCTCAATAAACCGCAGGACGGTGCTGCTGACGGTGCTCTGCTATTCCGGCTGCTATCTGCTGGCCCTGTTTCGATGCAGGCGCAAATTTCGAAAGATGAATATTCAGGCACTGATAAATGCAAATCGCCAGAACGAGGAAATCAGGGAAATGCATGAGGGCCTGAAAAAACTGCTCCTCCCCCTGTCCCTGCTCTTTATCTTCCTGTTTTGGACCGTCTTCGGCAGGCTGCATAGCGCGTCGCAGATCCTCCTGTTTCTGGTGGGCCTGGTACTGACCATCTACCTGTTTTACACCGGCCTGTCCGCATGGATCATATGTTATGTGCGAAAAAAAAGCGGCGGCATCTACCGGGGACAGAACCTGTTCCTGCTGCGGCAGTTCTCCTCCAAGATACGGACCATGCAGTTTACCCTGGGAACCCTGACTTCGCTGTTCACCCTGGCCCTGATGGGAGCCTCCGTCGCCCTCATGTTCAGCACCTACGAAAATACGGTGCTGGACGATAAATTTCCCTTTGACATACAGATGTTCAGCGGGGATCCGGAGGAGGACTTTGAAGCTGAAAAGGCCATAATAGATGCCCTGGGGCTTGAGCCGCAGTACTATTCCTATCACATCTACACAGATCAGGAGATTCAGGTCAACGCCTGGATGCTGACTCACTTACGGGCCTGGGGTGCCATGTACCGCAATGCGGACGGAACCCCAAACATGCCGGAGATTGCGGAAATGCTCCCCTGGGGCAACGTCTATTATCCCTCCGATACCTACATGGGAATATCGGACTATAATCATTTGAGGGCCATGTTGGGCTACGACGAGATCCCCCTGGCGTCCGGGGAATATCTGGTGCAGATCAAGCCACGCTTATACAGGGAAGTGCAGGAGATCGGAAAAGACCTGCGGATTACGGATGCGGCGGGCAAAAACCTCCTTACCTGTGCCGCCGTCGTGGCAGACCCTTTTTCCCAGGACGGCCACAACGGCGCAGACTATATTTTGGTGGTGCCCGATGCCGTCCTGGAGCGCATGACCCCTTATTACACCGAACTGGTGGCCAGCGTGGACGGGACAATCCCCATGGAACTGCAAAACAGCCTGGATGCCTTGGAGGAGGACGAAGTGCTTCCCTTTCAGATGCAGACTTATATGAAATCGGAAAAACCTGAACTGGGCCTGTACCCGGGATCCGATAGCATCATCTCCCATACCAAGGCCTATTTGGTGCGGGACAGCACGATATCCATGCTGAAATATATACTGGGCTCCCTGATCATTCCCCTGTTTTATATAGGGCTGGTTTTTGTCTGTGTAGCTATGACCGTGCTTTCCGTACAGCAGCTGAGTGACTCCGCCAAATATAAATTCCGCTACGACGTGCTGGGCAAGCTGGGGCTGGACCGCAGGCAGATCCGCAGACTAATCCTGAAGCAGCTGGCCGCATACTACCTCTGCCCCGCCCTGCTGGCCATGGTCATCAGTGGAAAGATGATTTTGTTTGTCAGCAATGCCTTCGTGAACCAGACCGGCGTACCGGCTGCGGCAGGCAGGTTTTTCCTGGAAAGCATCACCCTGTTTTTCGGAATCTACCTGGTGTATTTTATTGTGACCTATGTGGGATTTCAGCGGAATGTAGAGGAGAAGCGTTTTTAAGGGTAACCTGGCATATCTATCATCGCTTTACCGCCGTTTTCCCGAATGTCCCCGGCATAGAGCCGGCTTGCCAATTTGATAACAGACAGCTGCTTCAGCCTCTACGGGTCTGCGTCACGATCCTAAGGGCTGAAGGGCTGTAACTCCTCATATCATATTCCTCCGCCGGCACCGCATTTTCGGAACAACAATTTGCATGTATTATGCATGCCATCTCACCTGCGCCACATCCAATATTGCCTGTTTCGCTTTCTCATTCAAATAGGCTTCCTTCAACCTGCTCTTGCTGTACCCCTCCCCCAGCCTGGCCGCAACGGTTTTCAGACCGGACTTGCCCTCCGCGCTGATACATGCAATCCCCGTCTCACCGCATATTGAACAAAAAATTCAAAGCCTGAATGGGAGTCTTCCACTACAATGTTTTGGGGCTTTTCCCTGCCCGTAATAGTTTCCGCACTATAAATATGATACAATTCGTTATAGGTCTTTTCAGGCTGTGCAAAACGGGCTCGATTCCCTTTCTATAAGGAAAATGCTCCCCATTACGCACATTGCACACACGGCGCCCCATATGCCTCCCCTCAATAAACTTTAAAATCACAGAATCTTCACAAAGTCTTCATCAATAATACAAATTCCGAAGGTAAACTGGTCAGGGTGGACGGATGAAGTCCAAAAATATCGTTCACGAGATAGGTAATTGCAAAACTCTTTGAAGCAAGTGGCGGAATTTGTGTTAGAAAAAGACCTAACACAGTCAATATATACAAAAAC
>CAMWSA010000220.1 GCA_947176785.1 uncultured Lachnospiraceae bacterium | reverse complement strand
ACATAAAACAGCGGGTCGTCCTTTGCCTGGGTTGACAGGTACTTTATGTGTTCCAGATGGTTCCCGTCTCTGGCCACCACAGCCCCGCCGCCGCCGGTGGTGATAATCTTGTTTCCGTTAAATGAATATGCTCCATAGTCGCCAATCGTGCCCGCATACCGCCCTGCGTAACGCCCCTCCAGATATTTTGTGCCCAGGGCTTCCGTGGCGTCTTCGATCACCTGCAGACCATATTGGCCCGCAATATCCATGATGCATTCCATGTCCGCCATGTTCCCGAATACGTGAACCACGATGACAGCCTTTATTTGGGAATGGGTTTTTTTGTCATACAAGCCCCCGTCTATCTGCTCGCATTCTGTCTCGCAATAGCTTCTGAGCTTTACGGGATCCATGCACAGGCTGTCGTCGCAGTCCATAAAGATCGGATGGGCGAATTGATATTTGACCGGATTTACGGCGGCAATAAAAGTAAGCGTCGGGACGATCACGCTGTCCCCGGGGCAGACCCCGCACTCCACCAGCGCAAGATGCAGTGCGGCGGTGCCGCTCTGGCACATAACGGCGGCGGGCACCTGTAAGAACTCCGCCAGCTGCTTCTCAAATGTTGTTATATAGGCCCCGCCTGTGGATACCCATCCCTGCCGGACTGCGTCAAGCACATATTTTTCTTCATTTCCCTCAAAATTGGGGATCGACAATGGGATAAACGGATTCGTAGCCATGTCTGTCTTCCTCTTCTCACACATTATAGATATCAGCTTTGTAGTACTCCATATTCCGCCTCATCCATTCGATGGTTGCGGCGATTCCCTGCTCAAAAGTATACTGCTGCTTCCAGTCCGTCAATTCTTTTATTTTGGCGTTGCTCCCCAGCAGCCTGTCGACTTCGCTCTTATCCGGGCGCAGCCGCTGCCCGTCGCAGACGATTCTGGCGTCAGGGTTGATCTGACGGATTATGGTCTCCGCCAAATCCCCTATGGAGATCTCCCGCTGGGAAGCGATTTGAATCTCCTGTCCAATGGTATTACCGGACTCCGCTATGGCAATAAAGCCCGCCGCCGTATCCTTCACATAATTAAAATCCCTGGTGGGCGACAGCGCCCCCAGTTTGATCTCCTCCTTGCCTGCCAGAAGCTGGGAGATAATCGTCGGGATCACCGCCCTGGCGGATTGCCTGGGGCCAAAGGTATTGAAGGGCCTCACAATGGAAACCGGCAGCTGGAAGCTGCGGTAAAAGCTCTCGGCCAGCCTGTCCGCGCCGATCTTTGTGGCCGAATAGGGGGATTGGCCCTGAAAGGGATGTTTTTCATCTATGGGAACATACCGGGCCGTACCATATACTTCGGAGGTGGAGGTAATCATGATTTTTTCCGTCCCCAGATCCCTGGCCGCCTGCAGTACATTCAGCGTTCCCTTTATATTGGTGTCCACGTAGGAGTCCGGGGAATGGTAGCTGAAGGGGATGGCGATCAACGCCGCCAGGTGAAACACCTGCGCCGCTCCCTTCATGGCTGTCCTGACACCGTTGGGATCCCGGATGTCTCCGGCAAAAATCTCGATCTCCTTCTGTTTTTCTTTCGGCAGGGTGTCCAGCCATCCCCATTTCCCGAAGGAGTTGTAATAAACAAATGCCTTGACCTCGTATCCCTTTTCCATCAGGCTTTCTACCAGATGGCTTCCAATAAACCCGTCCGCACCGGTTACTAACACTTTTTTCATCTATATGCCCCTCCGTGCGCTTCAGCGCACACGCAAATCAACAATTCCCTCACATATCCACAAAGCTTTTTTGAAGGGTAATACCCTTATTTAATGCTGCTTTTGTGATCTCCACAATCCTGTCCGAGGTATTTTCCCCCTCATACGGATTGGAATATCGTTTACATCTGTCTATAAAAGCTTTACCCATAGCATATGCAAATGCTTCCTCTATCTCTTTTTCGCTGTTTCCGCAGGAGACTACCGTCCCGGAGCATTCCCTGCCCTTTTGCCGGTTTCCGATGTTAATTGTGGGAATATGGAAGGAGGGCGCTTCGATGATCCCGCTGGAGGAGTTCCCGGCCACACAGCTGGCATAGCGCAGCGCGCTTAAGTATCCAACCTGCCCCAGGGATTTGAATGCGCATGCATTCTCGTGTCCCCCCACATACTCATTGATTAACCGGTTGATTTCGTCTCCTTCCATATCCGCATTGGCATAGGTAAAAATGTAATTATATTCCTCTCTCCTGGAGATAGCCCGCAGAAGCTCTTCAAACTGCAGCTTGGCCTCGTTTATTTCCAGTGTTACCGGATGATAGGTAACCATAATATAAGCTCCGGCAAACAGAGGGCTGTATCTGCCGCACAGTTCCTTTCTGGTCAGATATGGAATCCGCTTAATATTCTCTACCCCAAGGGCACCCACATTCCATACCCGTCCAGGCTCCTCTCCCATCTGTCTCAACCGCCTTGCATACACCTCCGTGCTGGTAAAATGGAGGGCGCTCATTTTGGAAATACTGTGTCTGACCGCATCGTCAACCGCGCCTTCCGTTATCTCCCCGCCATGCAGATGCGCAATCGGGACCCGGAACATCATCGCTGTAATCGCCGCAACCAGAGTCTCATACCGGTCTCCCAGCAAAAACAGCAGATCCGGTTTTGCCTGTTCAAAAACCTCTGCAAGCCCTGTCAATTCCTTACCCATGGAGACGCAGATTCCTTCCGGCGTATCAGACTCTAAATCCATTGGCACCCGGTAAGCAACCGGATATCCATCCTCCATAATTTCCCGGCAGGTATATCCAAGCCTTTCCTCCAAATGCGCCCCGGTGACAATCAGGCAGAGTTCCAGTTCAAAATCCTTATGAATTTTCTCGATCAGCGGCTTCAGCAGGCCATATTCCGCCCTGGTGCCGGTGACTATGCCCACCCTATACATCCCTGTATTCCTTTTCTATCAGTTCGTCCGGCTCATAATCCCTTTTTGCCTGCTTCCCCAGCACTTCACGCCACTCCATGGGCGAGATGCCTGTGCCGGGACGCTTTACTGTTATGTTATCGGACGTAAACAGTTCCCCTGCTTTGACAGGAACAGACGCCACAATGCTTTTTCTCACAAGTTCCACATTGTGCTGCTCGGACGGGGTCCTTTGCTTTCTCCCATCTCCCAGGGCTTTTTCCACATTTCGGACTGCCCGCACCATGGCCGCCAGTTCATCGGGTTCCAGGCTGGCCCGGTGATCGGGGCCTTCCATATTCCGGTCCAGCGTAAAATGCTTTTCAATCACCCTTGCGCCCAAGGCTGCCGCCGCAATGGGGATCTCTATGCCCCGGGTGTGATCGGAGTATCCCACCCTCTTATGAAAGACCTCCTCCATCTGCTTCATCGCCAGCAAATTCACATCCGCAAAGGGGGTGGGATATTCCGTGTTGCATTGCAGTATTGTGATTTCACCACAGCCGTTTTTCTCCAGAATATCCAGCGCCCCACGAATCTCATACAGTTCGCTCATCCCGGTGGAGAGGAGTACTTTCCTGCCGGTCTCCGCAATTCTTTCCAGATAAGGTAGATTGGTTATCTCCCCCGATGGCACTTTCCAATAGTCCATATCCAGCCGGGATAAAAAATCTATGCTCCTTAAGTCAAAGGGAGTGGATAAAAAGCCGACTCCCAGCCGGTCACAATACTCCTTCAACTCCCAAAACGCCTGCTCTGACAGGGCCAGCTGCTGCAGCATCTCCAGCTGCGTGCTGTCTCCGGCGGCCTCTCTCTTCTGGTAATCCGCCTTTTCCGCACGGCTTGTTACCAGATCCCCGGGAATAAATGTCTGAAATTTTATATAGTCGGCCTCCGCCTCCCTGGCTTTCCTCACCATCTCTTTGGCAAGTTCCAGGTCTCCGTTATGATTGACGCCGGCCTCTGCAATAATCAGTATCTGTCCCTCATTTCCCATAGTATACCTGCCCCGATTTTATATCATGCCTGACCGTGGCTCCTGCTCCCACAATCGCTCCGTCCCCAATGCGGACTCCCTGGATCACTGCGGCGTTTGCGCCAATAAAAGCCCTTTTTCCAACCTTCACGCCGCCGCACAGCACGCTTCCCACGGCAATATGGGAAAACTCGCCGATCTCATTGTCATGTTCCACGATGGCACCCGTGTTGACAATACACATCCTGCCGACCTGCGCGTTGCTGTTGACTACCGCCCTTTTGCCGACAAATGTCCCCTCCCCTATCCGGGCTCCATCCGCCAGTATCGCCGACGGGTCTATGACCGCGGGAATGCGATATCCAATCTGCTTCAAACGATCATATATTCTCTCCCGGACATGGCCGTTTCCCATATATCCAATTGTCACAAAAGCAGTATGGATACCTGCGGCAAAGACTGCCTCCAGGTCACTGTCCGTCCCAAGCACAGGAATCCCCAGGCTGCCTTTTTCCCCTATGTCTTCCCGTTCTATATATCCTGCAATTTCGTATTGCCTGGATTGCAGAATGCTGTCCGCCACACTGCCTGCATGTCCGCCGCTGCCAATCAGAATAATCCGTTCCCCATGCGCCATATCTAGAATTTCTCCAGCTTATATTTCATTTGTTCCAATTCCTCCAGCTGCCCCATATCCATCCATTGGCTCTCGTCAATGAGATAAGTCCCGACTCTGTGAGAAGCCTGCATTGCGCGTTCAATGAGCTGTGGAAAATGAATGCACTGGTTTTCCGGAATCAGCTTCAAAAGCTCCGGCTCCACCAGATAGACCCCTGTATTGATATTGTACTCGATTGCAGGCTTCTCCTTCATGGACAAGATTTGGCAAGCTTTGCTGACCTCAACGGTTCCATATGGGATGATCAGGTTCTTTCTGGCACACACCATGGTAACCAGATTTCCCTGTTTTTTATGTGCCTCCAATATTTGGGCATAATCGCAGTCCACCAGTACGTCGCAGTTTGTCAGGAAAAAGGGCTGCCCGATCAAGCCATTGAGATATTGCAGCCCGCCGCCGGTCCCCAGAAAGCTTTCTTCCTCTATGAAATGAATGGTTTGTTTTACTGATTTTTCATTAAAATACGCTTTAATGAAATCCTTCATGTAATTGACAATGATAAACACGTCATTACATCCGTATTTACCAAAACGGTTCATAATCTGCTCCGTAATTGTAATGCCGTCTATGGGAATCAATGGTTTGGGCAAAATGTTGGTATACGGCCAGAGCCTGGTTCACTTCCCCCCCGCCATGATAACAAGCGGAAGGTTTATATCCTCTCTGGAAGACTGGGATATATCCGGCCTGTCAAAAAGGATATCAACCAACTCCCGCCTCTCATTGACCACCGGGATCACGGTTATCTTTTCCCGCTCCATAATTGTCTTTGCCAGATGCCTCTCGTTCTCGCATACAAAAAAGAACTCTCTATTGGCAATATTGCATATAGGCTCCATTAGACTGCCGCCTCCAAGCAAATACCGCCGGATGTCACCGTCTGTGGCAATGCCCAGAAGTTTCCTGCCGTCACAGACCAATGCAAAACCCATGGAATTTGCATTGATTATAGCCATGGTCTCTTTCAGGCTGTACGCCTTATCCACAAGAAATGCCTCTGTTTTCTTCATATATCAGTCTCTCATCGCTTCTTTTCCGATTATTCCCGCCATTTGGGGGTGCCGTCAGCTTTCCGGTACAGGTACTGCCACAAGTTAATCATAAACTACAAAGTTCTTTTAAATTATAGTATATTAGTCTTCTTTTATCAATGCTTTTGTTACATCACAAGGGACTGCGCTATATAGAGTCCACAAAGGAAGGGTTCATTTTCTCCCAGCTTCCTCAATACTTTTAGTACCTGCGATCTTTGCTCCGACATTTGACATATTATAATAGGAAATCCCGGGATTATGTTTTATCAGAGCTTCTATGTCATGGCGGTAGCTTATAAAGGCCGTATCCGCATAAACAGTTGTGCCTCTGCATCCCTCAACCGGTACCAGGTCATCCATGGACATTTGAGATCTGTCCATGGTTCCCATTGCGTGGGTTACACCTCCCGGATAGGCCAGATCCACACCTACCAAAAAAATATTTTCCGCCTTAAACCGAACTGCCGCCTCCAGTGCCATATATGTCACCGTACCGCCAATATCCCACGCATCTTCATATTTTTCCGTTATGTTATCCAGTTCTTCCACAGACTTTAATGGAATCAAATACTTTTCCCCCTGATAGGCCGCCGCAAATTTCCAATAGGCAGTCATGGCCAGCAGCATGGGAACCTGTTGTTCCTCCGCCCCTTCTATCTGACGGTATGTCCGCTTCACAGGATCCGATATCACCACCATATCCGGAGGGATTTCCAAGTCCAGCAGTTTTTTAAAACAGGTTCCCACTGAGATGCTCGTGTTCTTCCCCAGAGTCTCTCTCAAAACTTGCAGATTGACATCAAGAGATGGTCCCGCTGCCACAACAATCATGTCCTTTTTACAATTAGAGA
>CAMWSA010000219.1 GCA_947176785.1 uncultured Lachnospiraceae bacterium | reverse complement strand
CCCTTTCAAGATACAGGAGTTGGGCAATATAGACAAAATAAGGGCGACTTGCCACTGCATGAAGCTAATTTGTGAAACAAATTTGCTTCCAAGCCCGTTTTTGTCTATATTGACCAATTCCGTCACTAGAAGAGAATGTTTCGCAATTGTCTAGGGAATTATGCGGATCGTCATGCGCATTTTCTGTGTGCAGGATCATTGTAACAATTCCGCTTCCCAAGGGCAAGGCCGTCAAAGGCAAGTGACACTTTTTTCTGCTTATGTGACACCAACTATCTTTTTCCGACTCAGATACGGAAATCGTTTTTCCGGAAGTAATTGTTCTCTCTCGCCAGCAGACCTGCAATAAATGATCGGATGCCCGGCATTCTGCCAGGCCCCATAGTCTCCTTGCGCAAATCAAGGCAATAATATACGGCAAAAAGTTTTTTGACATATTTTTCCAGCCATGGTATGACCCAAATATAAGCCATCTGTGAGTCTTGTATTCTCTACAGTTCGGGCAGCTTCTGCCAGTGACTCAATTGTTACTATGTGAATTGGCAGGGGCTGAATATGTTTTGGCGATGAAAACCTGGCCGGCGGGATGACAAGGGAAGCCGCTGTGGAGGAAGCTGTGGCATATTGCCTGGATCAGGGGATTCTCACGGATTTTCTCAAAGAAAACAGAAGAGGGGTATTAGGTATGCTGTGACTACTGACGGAATATAACGAGAAAGAACATATGAGACGGCTGAAAAGAGATACCAGAATCGAGGAGCGGGCGGCTGTAATCATTGAACTTTTGTCAGAACATGGCGATGTTTCTCCAGGGTTACAGACAGTTATCACAGAACAGACGGATCTCCTAACCCTGCGTCAATGGTGCCACATTGCCGCCAACAGTAAAAATGCGGAGGATTTTGAAGAAAAATTACATCAGTTGAGATAAGCGTATTCGGAATGTACGAATAAGTTCCGCCTGCGGTTTAGCAGGAAGCGGAGATACGGCAGGCAATGCGCCCCTTACTCCGCTTCTGTCATATGAAATCATATCCTACTTCAGTTATACTCTCTGACGATTAGATTTTCCTTCCTGCACGGCACAGGCTGCCCGACTATGCATCATGTGTTGTGCAGGGATTGGAAAATCATAGCGGCCGTTAGTATAAATCATCCGCCTAAGAACCATCCGACCGTTTTCTGCCGAGAGCAGGCCATGGACTACTGCAGATACTCCTTAAGGCACTGCAGCGCCGCCTCGTCCTCCGCCTTGGCTTCAAGGATCAGCTGCGCCAGTTCCTCCCGCACTGCCCGGTCCGCCAGGTGTTTAAGCATGGCATCCATATCCGACCAGTCTCCGATCCTATGGCGCATCTCCTCCGCATAGGCGCTGACTTTCCGGAAATGCCCGGCTGCCTGTTCCAGCTTTGTGTTGTCCATGCCTCTCTGCTTCTCCTCCAGTTCCAGCAGATATTTGGCCCCCTGGTTCCTGCCGTCCGCCAGGCACGTGGTGGCATCATTCTGCACCAACAGCTTGGAAAACAGGCTGTCATAGACCGTGCTGGCAAAATGGCTGTCCTCCAGAAGCATCCCACGCCAGGCATCATAAGCCTGTATTCCCTTGGCATAGGAATGCTCCATACGCCCTTCCAGGGCGCTCACCGCCTGCTGCAGAATCTCCTGCTGGGATGCCCCTTGGGCATTTACGGGACCGATACACATCACCGCCTGGGTGTCTGTATTTTCCCACCAGTCCCTGCTGACAAAATAGCCGTTTTCCGCAGTGGTTACATTGCCCGCATACTCCGGGTCCTCCTGGAAAAAATTCCAGCCCATCAGGCAGTCCCCGTCATCCCCGTATCCGGCCACAATGCAGGGCTCCGGCGGGCCGATGATCCCCAGGGCAATGCATGGATAACCCTCCTCCAGGCGCTCTTTGATAAATGACTGAAACTCCTTTTTGGTGGTGTTTTCATCCCGGCCTAAAAAGGAAAACTCCCGGCCCAAAGCCCTGGCACCCAGCCCATACACGGCGTTGGACTCCGTGAATGTGTGGTAAATGTCCACATTGCTCAGATCCCAGCAGGCCGTATTCCATGTCAGCCTGAATGCGGCTCCCGTGGCCGCCATGATATAGGGATAGGACACATCATCTCCCAGATACTCCGACACTGCCTTGATACAGATCGGAAAGGGGGTGCCGCTTCCATAGCTTCCATACTTTACCTGTTGAATGTCATGTAATATTATGCTCTCCTGTCTGTCCTGCCTCATACCGCTCAAATCACTCCTTCGCTCCTTTTGCTCCAGCAATTCAAGGCCATATACACCGGGCCGCAGCTGTGCTTTTCCCAGAATCGGCCTGGCCCTGCGAAAAGCGCTGGGAGACATGCCCATGACTTTGGCAAAGGCGCGGGTATAGGCTTCATGGGAGCCGAAGCCCCAATCCAGCGCTATATCCAATATTCTTTTATCCGTATGCAGAAGCTGGGCCGCCGACAGGATAATCCGCCTTCTCTTATAATATTGCATAATGGACACGCCCACCTGACTGACAAACAGTTCCCGGATATAATTCTCCGTGAAGCCAAACCTCCGGCCCATCTGTTCCAGATCCAGCCGCACGTCCGCTGCATGGCCCTCCACATAGCTGACCATGGCCCGTGTTATGGTTGAATAGCTCATTGACTCGTTCCTCTCTCACTGCAGTGTAGATATATTGTAACAGGACGCAGAAAAAAAATCTTGATTTTTTTGAGGATAGATGGTCTTCGGAACAGTTCCTTTTTGTAAATATTCTTTAAGGCACTGCAGCGCCGCCTCATCCTCCGCCCTGGCATAGAGAATCAGCTCTGCCAGCTCCTCCCGCACCTTCCTGTGGGTCAGATGCCGCAGCATGGCATCCATATCCGGCCATTCCCCGATCGCATAGCGGATCTCCTCCGCGTAGGCGCTGACCTTCTGAAAATGCCGGGCTGCCTGCTCCAACTGCCTGCTGTCCCTCTTTCCCAGCCTTGCTGCCAGCTCCAGCAGATATCCGGCCTCCCGGCTTCTGTCAGCTATCAGACGGTGCAGGATCTCCTTTTGCGCCAGCAGCCAGGAAAGCAATTCCTCACTGGCTGTACCTGTAAAATATCTTTCCTCCAAAAGCATTTCACGCCATGCATCATATGCCCCTATGCCCTTGTCATAAAAGCGCTCCATCCATCTCCCCAGGGCGCTTACCGCCTGCCGTAAAACCTCCCTGTCCTCTTCCAGATACTCCGACAGCGCCTTCATGCAGATCGGGAAAAATGCGGCGAAGTTTCCTGACTTTCTATCTTATATCCCCTGAATAAATCTCTGGAATCACATCCCCTGCTGTAATAGGCGGCAAGCATTTTCAGGGCCCTTCCCTCTTTTTCCCGTTTCACGCAATAAAACAGCAGAACGGCGGGTTGTTTATCCCTGACCATCCTGCTGTCATTCTTCTCCCTCCCCCATCCTTTTCACAGGGGGATATATGCCATTTCGTATATTACTTTTCCCCGCTGCTCATCCGCAGCTGTGCATTCACCAACCCATAGTAAATCCCCTGCTTTTCCAGCAGTTCATTGTGGGTGCCAATCTCGGCCACGCCGTGCTTGTCGATAACCACCAGCCGGTCCGCATCCCGCAGGGTGGACAGGCGGTGGGCGATGGCAAAGGTGGTTCTGCCTTTTACCAGGCGGTTAAGTGCCTGTTGGATCAGGAACTCGCTCTCTGTATCCAGCGCCGAGGTGGCTTCGTCCAGAATCAGTATCCGGGGATTGTTCAGAATCGCCCTGGCAATGGCGATACGCTGCCTCTCGCCGCCGGACAGGTTATAGCCATGCTCGCCTACATAGGTGTTGTAGCCGTCCGGGGTCTTACAGATAAAATCATGGGCGTTGGCCGCCCTGGCCGCCATGATAACCTCCTCCAAGGTGGCATCCTGCTTGGCAAAACGGATATTTGCCAGGATCGTGCCGGAAAACAGGAATGTCTCCTGCAGCACCACACCGATCTGGGAGTGCAGGCTCTCCATCTGCACATCCCGCAAGTCATAGCCGTCCAGCGTAATCCTGCCCTGGTCCACGTCATAAAGCCGCATGATCAGGTTGATCAGCGTGGACTTGCCCGTGCCGGAAGCGCCCACCAGGCCGATCATCTCTCCCGGCTTTACCTCAAAGGAAATATGCTCCAGCACCGGCTCGTAGGTCTGATAGCCAAAGGACACATCCTCAAAGGTAAATGCGCCCTGTATGGGAAATGCCTTGCTCTCCGCCTTATCCGCCAGCATGGGTTCCTCGTCCAGCACATCATAGATACGGTTTAAGCTGGTCAGCATCTGCATCACCGCCCGGGGCAGATGCGTCATCCAGCTCAAGGGACCGAACAGATAGCCGCTATAGGTCACAAACTGCACCAGTTCTCCCACCGTCATGCTTCCGTCCAGCACCTGTACGCCGCCGAAGTATATGGCGATATAGGTGCCCACTCCAAGCAGAAAAGTCATTATGGGAAAAAATACGGCCCAGAAAGTTTCATTCTTTTTCTGTATGGCTGCAAAAGCCTCCGTTTTTTCTGTAAACCTGGCGCTCTCCCGCTCTTCCTTTCCAAAGGACTTAACAATACGCATGCCGGAGAGGATGTCCTGCAGATTGCTGCTGAGATCATCCGCCCGCAGCCACTGCTTATGGAAAATGGTGTGGATATGATGCCAGAACATCCGGATAATCACCATCACAGCCACCACAAAAGCCAGGGACAATATAGTCATTTTCCAACTGATGATCAGCATCATAATCAGCGACACAAGCATGGTCACCAGTGTGGAAAACATATCCCCGAAAACTTCCTCCATAAATATACGGATCTCCTTGGTGTCCCGGGATACTCGGTTCATCAGTTCGCCGGGCTTGCGGTTGTTGATAAAGGACAGGGACAGCACCTGGATCTTGTAGTACATCTTGGCCCGCAGACTCATGCTCAGGGAGGCCCCCAGCTTGACACAGAGCCAGTAACGGTAGATCCAGCAGGTCATCCCGCCCACTGTCAGCACAAAGGACAGACCGATAAACATCCACAGATCCTTCACGGTCCCCTGTCCGTTTGCCAGGGCGTTATCTATAAAATACCGCTGTACCATGGGGTTAAACATATTGATTCCCGCCAGCAATACCAGCAGCAGGGAAATCAGCACCAGTCTACCCACAAAATCCCCACACAGGGCCATAAACTTTTTCAGAATCTCCGATTTGCCGTCACAGTACATGCACTTGCTGGTGCCCGGCAGGGCCCTGCCGCACTTCTCACAATATTTTTCGTACTCCCGGCTCTCCACCCGACTGACCATTTTAAGGCTTGTTTTTTCCTGTATGGCCTGAACCAAAGTCTGCGCCCCCCGGACGGCGTAGGCCACCCGGATAATATGGCGCATGGAGAAACGGGCGACGCATTCCGGCAGGCCCTCCTTGGGAAACACGGTCACAATGCCGCAGCCCACCTGATGCTCACATTTTATTTTCTCGCAGTCAGCCAGCAGATGCTCAGAGGTCTTTTCGTCCCCCCGCAGCGTCACCAGGCGCTCCTCTGTGACGACGATCCAGGTCTGGTCCGTGTAACTGGTCCGGGCGCTGTGTGCCCCATTGTCAAAGGCCAGATCCACAGGAACACAGTACCAGATGGTCTCGCCGTCATGAAGAGACAGAGCCTGCTGCTGGGACTCCTTTAATGTATATAGTAGTTTCATGAAATATTGCTCCTTATTAGATAAACAAATCCAGTTTTTTGCGCTCCATCACGGTCAGGGCATACAGATCCGGCAATTCGTAACGGTTGCCGTCTATGTCGGTGATCTGGTAGCGGGCATCGCCCAACGCCACCACGGCATCGCCTCCCATATGGGTGGTAAAGCGGCAGCTGCCAAAATCTGTCTGCACATACCAGTAGGCATAGCCGTACTCATCCTTGACCTCCATAACCCTGCGGATCACGGGCATGAAGTAACGCAGGCGCACCTGCTCCCGGATCATGTCCTGCACATCTCCCGGCATATCCTTCAGGGAGCGGATCATGCCGATCTCCCTGGCCTTCTCGTCCGCCTCCCGGATGGAGATAAACTCTTCAGGATTGGTCAGGGGAAATGTCAGATACACCCCAACCCGGTCATATTTCTTTTCTCCGAATTCCAGTGCAAGAAATCCTCCCTCCGTTCGGGTAAAAACCGCATTATCCGCCGTCATCAGGCGCATCTGCAGTACCTCCTCGGACTCCCTCTTCAAAGCCTCCTCATCGAACTCCTGCAAATCCAGCAAGTCCGGCATATTATTTTCTCTATTGTCTTCCATAAAATATATTTTCCTTTCATCATCATACATTATCAGTCAGCCCAAAGCATCCGTTTCCCAATGCCCTATCCCATGGCACAATTCCTCAAAAACCTGACAGCATCTCCCGGTTCAATCCTTACCCCATGGCACACTCCCACACAGGCAAAAAATTCCTCAGTTGAATCGAAAATCAAAGGA
>CAMWSA010000218.1 GCA_947176785.1 uncultured Lachnospiraceae bacterium | reverse complement strand
CGTCAATAACCGTTTCGGATTCACAGACCTCCGGCTCTGGCGAAATTACTTCACCCAGGTTATTACCACATCCTGCCAATAATGTCATGAATACTGCCGAAATTACAAATCCCTTCTTCATCATACACCCATCCCCTCTCCGTCCGTCAATGTGATTGCCCCCGGATACTCCGGCCCTTCTTTACTGTGGGAAATTTATTCCTTCGGCTCTCCATAGATCACCCCCCTGGACCCGGTGGCTAAAAAGAACCTGCCGAAAACTCTCTTATCCCCGTCCATGCTGTTGATCTCGCCGTACATCTGCTTCTCCGTGTTCAGTCGCTCATAGGTCCGCCCCTCGTCCAGCGTCCGGTAGAAGCCGTACTCCCCGTCAATGACGCCGCACAGATAAATGGCCTTGGGTTCGCTCACATAGTCTCCGCCGGGGCGTCCCAGCCCCAGACCCAGCCGCAGGCAGCTGTCCCCCTCTGCACTGAGACGGATGAGGGTCAGGCGATCCGTCTCAGCCTCGTAAATCATCTTCCACATACCATCCTGGGCCATGGCGATATAGAACACACCGCTCTCCCCGGCGGCCCCCCTGATCTCCGAGCGATTGGCCGTGTCAATCATGCCAAAATCACAGGCCGGCAATTTCTCTATGGCCTGTCCGTCCGCCGTCTGCACCACATCCGGCTCCTTCTCTGCAAACACAGCGCCCCCGTCCCGGCTCACGTAAATCTGGCCGCTCTCCCCAAATCCATAAAAAAGCCGGGGATTCACCCTGTCGGAAAATACTTTCATGCAGGTCCCGGAGAACTGCCCCCTTTTGCGCCGGGATACCTGCCGCACCGCCAGAGGGCTTCCGTCTCTCCCCAGCACCTTCACCGGGGCAAAGCTTTCGCCGCCGTCCTGGCTGGAGATCACCAGATCCATGGGCAGCCAGATCATATCCGCGATGGACCAGACAATGTTTTGGCCATCCGGGGACATGGCCGCCCACCCCGGATTCACATTGGGCCGCTCAATCTCCCTCATGGCCGCGTCTATCTTCTCTCCCTGCCCCCAGGGCATGGGAATACGCTGAAACGTATGAAAGCCGTCCTTTGTCCGCACCAGTCCCCCCTTGGTCAGCCCACGCCAGTTGCCCCGGGCCGTGATGAGGGCCAGATCGCTGTCTACATCCGACAGATCCGCATTGATACAGGTGATATACCGGTTGCCCTCCGCATCGTCAAAGGAGTTGCGGCAGGGCTTTGTCAGATCCCGAAAGGCAAATCCCCCCAGATCCCCCACAATGTCCACCATCTGCACTTCGCCGGACACAGGTCCATAGACATTCAGATGCACCGTCTCCTCGATGCCGTCGCAGCAGTCATGATACCGGGGGCAGTCGCTGAGCAGGGCATCCGTGGTAAACACCCCCGTGCCGGAGTTAAACCACAGTTCGTTGGGGTCAAAGGGATTGAGCTTCACGTCGCTCTCCCAGTGCAGCAGACTGCGGTTTCCGTTGTACTCCGGCTTCATATAGGAAGTGTTAAAATAGATGCCCCCCACATCCAGGCCGTCCAGGCTCACTTTCCAGGTTTCCCCGTAATCCCGGGACACATAGACACATTCCGCATCCAGCTTCTCCTTGCACAGAGTGGCGCAGGCCACCAGCCCCGGCATGCTCTTGCAGGTGCTGATGCCGCCAAAGCCATAATCCAGATAACCGTCGGTCCGCAGGCCCCCCGCATCCGGCGTGATATCCGTGTAGCCGCTGATCCTGCCCTCCGAAAACTCATAGCGCAGCACCTTGCCCCCTATGGTATCCCCGGTATCACAGCTGTAGCCCAAATCCACAATATAATTCCAACGGCCCGTGGCGCACATGGTCACAAAGAGATACCTTCCGTCAAAGGCATACCGCTGGGCTACCAGCCCGTTCATCCTGCTGTCCGGGACAATGGGACTTTCCGGCTCGGAAAGCGGCACAAAGCTCCCGCCCCCGTCGTAGGACACATACAGGCTGTGCCCCCGGAGCGTGTCGTCTACCCGGCTGGTGTATCCCGCCGTGCCTGCCACCACAGTCCGGCTGTCCTCCGACACCCATACAAAGGTCATATAATCCTCCGGCACAGGCAACTTTTCCCAACTCTCCCCCCGGTCCCGGGTCCGCAGCAGACCTCCCATGGAACTGGCAAAATACAGGGTGTCGCTGTCCTGAGGGTCCACCACCAGCCGCTGCCCTGTGCCCCTGCCGCTGAGATTGCCATGTACAACCGCGGGAATCTGTGTGTAACGGAAGGTCTCGCCATAGTCCTCCGAGACGGACAGCCTGCCCACACCCCTGCTCACCACACCGCTGGCAATATACAGCCGCTCCGGATATCTGTCATCCAGGGCCACAGCCGCCGGGTAACACTCATCCAGCTCCTCCATGGTCACATGGTCAATCAGGCTCTTCCATCTCTTCCTCTCCGGCTCATAATGATAAACGCCCCCGATGTCCGTTCTGGCGTACAATATGCCCGGCACCTGCTGATGGTACAGCAGGCCGGTCACATAGCCGCCTCCCGGAATGGGAGCGTTGTGGTATTCATAGGACAGCTTTTTCGTAATCTTCATTGGGAACCCTGCCTTTCCGCCTGCCGCCTTTGCGGCGGGCCTTCACGATACTCGATATATCCATTTTCCCATATATTGGGCGAAAAAGCTATGTATTTTTTCAATTCTTATAAAAATGCCCTGTCGGTTCTCAGCGAATCTCGAAATCACTCTCCATGTTAAAGAGCAGGGCCGACAGCTTCCCTCCATCCATGGCTTTTTCTCCGCCCTTCTCTTTTGCCTGGCTGATCACATTATAGATGGCACTGGTGCCGATATATTCCCCGTAAATGTCATTGGTGGCCTCCCCAAAAGCGCCCTCCTCAAACAGGGAGAAGAGTGCCCCGTGCAGCGCCCAGTAATCCGCCAGCTGACTCTTATAGCAGGTGACGGGTTTTCTGCCCTGGGGCAGAATCTCTACCGTTTCCGCATAGGTAATCTGGCTGAATGCGTTCTCGGCGCATATCTCCGGAAGGAACGAATAGCATTCGTCCGCCAGAATATCATCCCCCAGCGCCTGTCTGAGCCGCTGCGGCAGGCTGTCATACTGTTCCTGATCCTCGCTGGCATGGAACATCAATGCCGCAGTTTTTACTTTCTCTCTCAGGGCCTCCCACCCCGCCTGCCCCCAGTAGGGATATGGCTGCACGGTTTCCTCCTCCTGACGGATAAAGAAAAAAGCCTTGTGGGACGCAAAATAACCTGTGTCCCATTCCTTTACCATATCCTCCACCAGACTGCTTAGAGCGTCGCTCTTGACATCGTCCACCCGGCATTCCGCCGTGATGTTTTCACCAGATTTGGAGCCATAAACTTTTACAAAACAGAGCTTCTGGTTGCCCAGCCTTTTTACAACTTCCTCCTTCAGCGCATCCCAATAGATGCGGGCATCGTCCGCCTGGGGACAATTGCCCATGCCCACGATATTGCTTAAGTACACCTTCCAGCGGTGCGCCTTTCCCACAAACTCCGTCTCCAGATCTTCGCCGGCCTGGCCGCCCTCCATCTGGACGATACCGTCCATGAAAGAAAACAGAAAAGAGCCGCAAGCCATTCCCAGCGCCTGCTTCGTATCGCTGCCCATACCGGCGCTGCACTCATACAAGTTTTTCCCCCACTGGGGCGCTGAAATGTAAAAATTGACCACCGCCCCCCGCTCGTCCAGCTGCTCAATCTCCGGGGTAATGGTCATCTGCCAGTCAGGGCAATAGACATGATCTCCCTCCACACGGTCAGGCGTCTGCAGGCTGCCGTGCAGACTGTCCAGCACATGCCTGAGGGCATTTTCCGGATTGGTCAGATCCGGCTCGGGAACATTTTCCGCCTTCTCACTGTTTTTCTTGCCAAAATTCCATTTCATAGTATACCTCCATGCTGTTTTTATTCTATACTATAAATGAGCAAATAATAAAATATTACACAATAAATTCCGCAATATACGAACAATGCAACAAGATTACAGAGAAAAATCTTCGCCACAAAGACAATGTGCTATTCTTTTTGTGCATATTTCAGAATTTGCTCATTTATAGTTCTATAGTTAAAGACATTAGAAATTTCGCGTTCGGTTCTGCAAAAGCTTCCATATATGGCTTTTGCAGAACCCATCAAACCTTTTCCTTATGTGGTCATACTCATGTCCGCCACGGACTCTCTGAACTGAATCGAGCAGTCTATCGTGATCGTCCGGGGCCTGGCGTGGGGCTGCTGAAGTCTCCTCTTCATCAACAATATGGCCTGCTCCGCCATAAAGCGCCGATGCACATGAACCGTAGTGATGGGGGGATCGGAGATCTCCGAGTAAAGCACATCGTCAAAGCCCACCACGCTCACCTCCCGGGGCACCAAGACCCCTTCCGCCTTTAACTGCTTGATCAGGATGTAAGCGGCATGGTCGTTATTGCATACAAACGCGGTGGGCATGTCCTCCGGCAGCAGAAAACGCTCCAGGATCCCCTGCTCGCCCCGGTCGTCAATTTGGTACCGGGAAGCCAGATCAATCCCCTCCTCCAGAAGGGCCTTATAATATCCCAGATAACGGTCATTGACACTGTTTGTATAATTCAGGTTCCCCACAAAGGCAATCCTGCGATGCCCCATTTCTATCAGATGGGAGGTCAGATTATAGCTTGCCTGGAAGCTGTCGGACACCACGGAGTCCGCCTCCACCCCCCGGTAACGAAAATCCAGACAAAGCACGGGCAGTCCCGTCCCCATTAAAAACAGGACATACTTTTTGGAAAACTGCCCCAGAAGCATAATCCCGTCATGCTCTTCCACCCCCGCATTGACTGTATTGCTCCTCTCATCCTCTCTGCGGACATAGAACAGGGAAAATTTCATGCTGTTTTCCCATTCCAGTTCCTGCAGGCGCTTGTACAGGCCATTATAGAATTTCTCATTTGGTTCGAAATACACTTCGGAAAACAACACGGCAATCCGATGCTTGATACGCTTCCTGTACTCATATCCCATCTCATCCGCCTTCTTCAGGATAAGCTGCTTCGTCTCCTCCGAGATATCCTCGCTGTTTTTAAAGCATTTTGATACAGTCATTTTTGATATCCCCAGCTCTGTCGCTATATCCTGCATCGAAACCTTTTTCAAACCATTCCCTCCTCACCTCAGGCTTCCTGTCCAAATGATTGCCAGGCGTCTTTGCCCATCCCTTCCGCCGCTTGCCCCAAAGGATTTCGCAGCTGCCCCCGGATTCTATTCGTATCTCAGCAAGCCCCTGAGCTTTCCTTTCCCGTCCTTTACCTCATAAAACGCATCCCCACAGGGTATATTCGAAATGCTTTCCGAAAAAAGCAGATATACGCCGATCCGTTCCTGCTCCCATATCCTCTGATAATACAACAGCCCGTCCCGCTGCCTGATTTCACCATAGTCCCCCCTGCGCAGGGATGGATGCCTCCTTCTGATCTCCAGAAGCTCCCTGTATACGCATACCAGGGAATCTGCGCCCTCCTCCCTCTCCCAGTCCACCATGCCCCGGGAATAATCACGGGCCCGCCCACGGGCGTACAGAAACGCCTCCTCCTCGTCCGCCCCCTCTTCCAGCTTCTTTTCATAGGCGTATCTGCCCTGAACATCCCGCAGATCCTCTGGCTCCTCCACGGGCACATCCTCCATGGGTATTTCTTCCCCCTGGTACAGGAACGGGATCCCTTTGGCAGTCAGCAGGAAAACAGCCAGCAATTTCGCCTTCTCTCTGTCCTTACCGCACAGACGATTAAAATGCCGTCTCATATCATGGGAACTGAAAAAGAGTGTGGGATACACGTCCTCCGCCTCCATCCTCCTCATCTGATCCGCCATATGGGCCACATCCAGCTTCTCCATACTGCCCAGATTAAACTGAAAGGCGGAATCAAGCAGCCCCTCGCCCACATAGGACTTGATCAGATAGAGATCCTCTTCCCCGATCTCCCCCAGCAGATATTTATCGGGATATGCATGTACCACCTTCGCAATCTCTCCGATTGCTTCGTAGATCCCCTTCTGGTTCTTGTCATGGACATGGCGCGTCACCCCGTTTTCCACGGGATTATCCCTGCCAAACGCGCTGCGGTCTGTCTTAAGGAAATTGATCACATCCAGCCTGAAACCGTCCACTCCCCGGTCCAGCCAAAACCGCAGAATATCCGCACATTCCTGTCTCACCCGCCCAAGGGACCAGTTCAGGCATACCTGATTTCTGGAAAAGGCATGATAATAATACATTCCCGTAGACTCGTCGTACTCCCACGCGCTCCCGTCAAAAAAAGATTCCCAATTGCACGGAATCTCCTTTTCCCACAGATAGTAATCCCTGTATGGATTATGGGTGGAACTCCTGCTCTCACAAAACCACGGGTGAAGATCGGAGGTGTGATTTAAGACAATTACAATCATAAACCGTAATCCCGCCTCGTGGGCCTTTTGCAGAAGCATGTCAAAATCCGCAAGCGTCCCATA
>CAMWSA010000217.1 GCA_947176785.1 uncultured Lachnospiraceae bacterium | reverse complement strand
GGCCAGGCGGTAAGAGAGTGCCAGGCAGGAAGAAAGTGCCAGGCGGGAAAGGATTGTGCGAGAGGGAGAAACCTCCCCGCAGAGGGGGATTACTTTGCAGGAAACCATGGAACTGCTGGGCGTGAATCCCACGCTGGCACGTCTGCTTTATAGGGATCAGGGATTATGAAGAAAATTATAATTAAATGGGCGATTTTCCTGCTGACCTTTGTGATTGCGTTGTTGGTGGCGGGCAGAGTTATGAATCATGACAATCAGAATATGACCATGGAACTGTCTGCGGCCAGCTTTCCCATTATTACCCTGGAGAAGGGCGATATCGCCTACAACGAACTCCACGGGTATGCCCAGGCCATGGACACCGCTTATCAGCGGGGTACCATTGCGGAACTGGGAGAAAACAGGGAACTGGTATTTCGGATTGATACCTATGGGGTGGAACTTGCCGGAATCCGCATGGAGGTGCGCAGCCGGGATGGCAGCCGCCTGATTGAGAACACCGAGATAACAGAATATGAGCCGGGCAGCACTATACGGGTGGAAACCGTTCTGAAGGATCTGATTGAGAAGGATACGGAGTATTCCCTGGTCCTGGTGCTTACCGATGATGCCGGCCGGGAGATCTGGTATTATACACGGGCCATATGGAGTGACAATACCTGGGGATATGAAAAACTGGCTTATGTGCGGGATTTTCATGAGAAGACCTTTGACAAGGAGCAGGCCAGGGATCTGATCAAGTATCTGGAAAGCAATTCTCAGGGTGACAATACTACATTTCATAAGGTGGATATCCACAGTAGCTTTCATCAGATCACCTGGGGGGATCTGGATGTGCGGCGCCTGACCGATCCTGCCGTAAATCTGGTGGAGCTGGCGTCCCAGACCGCCTCCATGGAACTTCATTATCTGGTGTCTACCGGCAGTGGCCGGAACCAGAACTGTTACCTGGTGGAGGAATTATATCGGATTCGTTATACTTCGGAGCGGGTATATCTGTTGGCCTTTGAGCGCACTATGGAACAGATTCCTGCGGTAGAGGGAGATATCTATGGCAATGACAAAATCATGTTGGGTATTGTTGGCGAGGACATGCCCCTGGTGGAGAGTGAGGATGGTAATATCGTAGTCTTTGAAGCGGCCGGGCGGCTGTGCAGTTATAATGTGACCACAAACAAGCTGGCGCTGCTTTTTTCCTTTTATGAGGATCATTCCCAGAATGCGCGAGTACAGTGGGACGCGCGAAACCTGTATCAGAGGTATGACCTGAAAATTCTGGACGTGGACGAGGGGAATAATGTGCAGTTTGCCGTATATGGGTATATGAACAGAGGACGGCATGAAGGGGAGGTGGGGATACAGCTATACACCTACAACAGCGGTCAGAACACCATTGAGGAATTGGTGTATATCCCCTATGACAAATCATATGAGATCCTGAAACAGGAACTGGAGCAGCTTCTGTATCTGAACAGGGAGGGCAAACTGTATCTATATGTGGATCACGGCATTTACGAGGTAAATACTATGGAGCGCACCAGCGAGAGGATTGCCCTGGTGGAAACCGATGAGGCCATGGTTATTTCCGGCAACCACAAGATTGTGGTATGGTATCAGGATCAGGCGCTGCATATCATGAATTTGGGGACGGAACAGGTAACCCGGATCGAGGTGGGAGCGGACGAGGAGGCCCGTCCCCTGGGCTTTATGGGTGAGGATATCATCTATGGCGTGGCAAGACAGAAGGATGTGGTGGACGATGGGGTGGGACGGCAGCTTTTTCCCATGTATCAGCTCTGTATCCGGGATGCCTCCGGGAAACTGCTGGAAGCCTATGAGAAAGAGAACATCTATACACTGTCCTGTCAGGTGGAGGAGAATCAGATCACCCTGGAACGGGTACTGCGCCGGGAGGATGGCAGTTATGTGGATACCACCCGGGATCACATAATGAACAGCACCACCCAGGAGGTCGGCAAGAACCAGCTGGTGGCGGTGGCAGTGGAAACCTATGAAAAGCTGGTACAGATTCAGGTGCGTGAGGAGATCCAGGTCAAGAATCTGCAGGTGTTGACTCCCAAGGAAGTAGTAGTCGGGGGAGGAAGAGATGTGATCCTGGCTATGGACAATGCACAGGAGCGCTTTTATGTGTATGATCTGGGCAGCACAGCGGGGATTTATTATGACCCCGCCATGGCTATCAACCAGGCCAACAGCTGTTTTGGCGTGGTGGTGGATGACAGCGGCAGAACCATATGGCTCAGGGGAAACCGGGCAACCCGCAATCAGATCATGGCGATCACGGCCCAGGAAGCTACAGAGGAGAGGGGGAGTCTGGCGGTATGTCTGGATACCATGCTGTCCCTGGAGGGGATCGTGAGAAATACGGAGGATCTGCTTCAGCGAGGCAAATCGGCCCTGCAGATCCTGGAAGAGAATCTGGAGGGTAAGGCCAGGGTGTTGGATCTGGGCGGCTGCAGCCTGGATGCCATGTTATATTTTATCAACCAGGATATCCCGGTGCTGGCCCGCCTTGAAGATGGAGAGGCGGTGCTGCTCACGGGGTTCAACGAGTTTAACATGGTGGTGATGGAGCCGTCCACAGGCAGGCTCTACAAAAAGGGAATGAATGATACCAGGGAGTGGATGGAGGAGAACGGCAATCCCTTTATCACCTATATCAGGACAGAGGATTAGAAGCCGTTTTAACCTGGGGCTCCTACGCCCCGAGCGGCCGGGTCTTCATCGCCTGGAGGTGTAGCGTGAGGGGGCAGGCGGAACTTTTAAATAGGAGAGATGAAAATGAAAGTAGTAAGCAAACAGAGGAACAGCAGGATGTGTTTTGTCTGCGGGATGGACAACCCGGTGGGGCTGAAGGCTCCGTTTTACAACATGGAGGACGGGAGTGTCATAACCCTGTTCCGTTTTGGAGAGGAGCATCAGAGTTTCCCCCAGAGGGTTCACGGAGGATTGGCGGCCACCATGCTTGACGAACTGGGACTGAGGGCACTGTGGGCGCTGGAGGGGGAGGAGGTTTTGGGAGTCACTATGTCCATGGCAGTGAAATACCGAAAACCCGTGCCCTATCAGGAAGAACTGATGGGTAGAGGAATCGTGGTGAAAGCCACTCCCAAGTTCGCCACCATGAAGACGGAGATTTATGACCGGAAGGGTATACTGCTGGTCAGCGGAGATCTCCGGTACATAAAGCTGGATGCGGAGCAAATCGCGGAGAACGTGGATGCCCATGAGGAAATGTGCTATCTGATGGAGGACGGTGTGACGGAGATTTTGCTGTAAGGAGACATGAGGGAGATTCGATATGCAGAATAGCAGGAAAAGGATTATGGACGCCGGGAAGCTGTGATCTATAAAACGGTGTTGCAGGAGCCGTTTTCAACCAGTCTATACTGTGTAAAGATTCTATTTCCCGGTGTCAGGGAAAATATATTTTTTGTATTTCTGTAGCACTAAAAGCAACAGTATTCCCAGTACGCCGCAGGACAGGATCTCCCCGATGCCCACGGTCAGCATGAAATAAGGGATGGAACCGGGAAAACGATATGCGAAATACAGTACCAGCGGCACAATCAGCGTGTTCACCGCTATGGGAGGCAGGGGAGCCAGCCATTTGCAGCGGCGCAGCAGGTAAGTGCCTACGGCCCCTATCAGGGTAGCCAGGCTGCCAAAGACCACATCCCAGATGATGGCGCCGGTCAGCAGATTGCTGATCAGGCATCCCAGGAACAGGCCCGGTATGGCAGCAGCTGTGAAAAAGGGTAATATGGTAAGCGCCTCGGAAAAGCGAAGCTGGATGGCATAGTTTGCCAGGCCCAGAGAGTTGGCCAGCAATGTCAATACCACATAGAGGGCGGCGATAATCGCCGCCTGTGCGATAAAAAGTGTTTTGCTGTTTTTCATTGTGTATATCTCCTCTAGTATTTTTTTAACGAGTGGAAGGTTTCGAACACTCGGTTTGGTTAGCCTGTTGATCCTGGTCAGTGAGGCTCCTGCAACGAAAAACAGTGTAACACAATTCTGACGGAATAGCAAGAGGCTGAATCCCCATGAAAGGACGGATCTTCAGCCAATAAGCCCGGCTTTCATGAGCCGTCTGCGGATCAGGCCCCCAAGTCCCAGGGTGATGGCAATTTTGATCAGATCAGCGGGAATGTAGGGGATCACGCCCATCCACAGCGCTTCCAGGAAGGAACATTTCATCAGGTAGCCCAGCCATAGAGTGCCAAACAGATACAGAACTGTCTCCCCCAGCACCATACCCATCAGATGCATCGGCCATTTAGCGGGCCATTTGCTGATGAAAAAGCCGGCAATCAGGGACAGGAAGATGTAACCGATCAGGTAGCCGCCCGTGGGTCCCAGCACTTTGCCTATACCACCGGAAAAACCCGTAAATACAGGCAGCCCCGCCAGGCCGATCAGCAGATAGGCCAGACAGCTGACTGTGCCCCATTTCATACCCAGCATATAGGTGGCCAGAAGCACTCCCAAGACACCCAGGGAGATGGGCACCGGACTTATGGGCAGCGGGAAGGAAATAGGTCCCAGTACGCAGATTACGGCAGTCATCAGTCCAATTAGCGCAATTTTTTTTGTTTTCATGTCTTTTGTCTCCTCGTTCAGTATTTTGCTGATGCTCCGGCATTTGAAAGCGATTTTTGGCGGAGCAGTGTGCAATGACAAATGTAAACCGATACACAAGGAGAGTATACAATCTCTGGGCAAAAATGTCAACCTATTTAATAAAATAGTTGACAATAAAACAGGAACAATCACTTATCACTCTCCGCTCCGGATATATTATAGTATTTATTTTCTTTTTTGGAAGCTGTTACAATGAGCCTATAGGGCAGCCGGTTACAGAGTAATACGATGACCGCTAAGCTTTTCCCATTCCTGCATGGCACATGCTGCATAATTTGGAAACATGTGCCGTGCAGGAAGGAAAAGCTTAGCGGTCGTTCGTATAATTTATTTGAATAACCTCTCGGAATCTCTAAGCCCTTATGGATTCCCCCGATTTTTATGGATCATACGAATCTAAAGCCGTCATTTTCCGCAAAAAGATTCCGAGAGACTATTTGATTAAATGAACATCCCCCGAAAATCAGAAGAAACAGTGATCTGACCTTCAGGGGATGTATTTTATTATAGTTCTCCGTTCCGGTACCGGGCCACGATGCTCTGTATCCTCTCGTTGGGATTCAGCAGGTCGCTGATGGAGGAATCATGGTTCAGGGTATCAATAATGTAGGCGATATATTTGCTCATGTCACAGTTGATATACCATTCCCGCTCCAGGAGTTCCGGGGGCTGATAGATCAGGTTGGTGGTCAGGATTCTGGAGATCAGGCCGCTCTCATAGGCCCTGTCAAACTTTTCCAGACCATTGGTAAACAGGCCAAAGGTGGAAAATACGAAGATATTGGCCGCCCTGCGCTGTTTCAGGGCAGCAGCGGTCTCCAAAATGCTGTCTCCGGAGGAGATCATGTCGTCGATGATGATCATGTCCTTGCCCTCCACACTGGAACCCAGAAATTCGTGGGCCACAATGGGGTTACGGCCATTCACCACTTTGGTGTAGTCCCGGCGCTTATAGAACATACCCATATCCAGTCCCAGCACATTGGCGATATAGATAGCCCGCTTCATGCCGCCTTCATCCGGGCTGATGACCATCATGTGACTGCTGTCAATCTGTAAATCACTCACATGACGAAGCAGTCCCTTGATAAACTGGTAGGCGGGCTGTACGGTCTCAAAGCCGTGCAAAGGAATGGCATTCTGTACTCGGGGGTCATGGGCATCAAAGGTAATAATATTGTCCACACCCATGCCTACCAGTTCCTGTAATGCCAAAGCACAGTCCAGGGATTCCCGGCCTGTCCTTTTGTGCTGGCGGCTCTCATACAGGTAAGGCATGATTACGGTGATGCGGCGGGCCTTGCCGCCCACAGCGGCGATTATGCGCTTTAAGTCCTGATAGTGGTCATCAGGGGACATATGATTCTCATGCCCGCACAGGGAGTAGGTCAGGCTGTAGTTGCAGACATCCACCAGCAGATAGAGGTCGCAGCCCCTGACGGATTCCAGGATCATGCCCTTGGCCTCTCCGGAACCAAAACGGGGCACCTTGGCATTCAGCAGGTAGGAAGCCCTCTGGTAACCGGAGAAGGCCAGGGAATCCTTATGCTCATGTTCCCGCTCCGTCCTCCATTTTACCAGAAACTTGTCCACCATATCGCCCAGCACCTTGCAGCCCTCCAGGGTTATAATACCCAGGGAACCTACAGGGATGGTCTCTAAGTTGCGCTTCTCTTCACGGTTTGGCATGAAAATCCTCCTTATTTAAAGTTCCGCATATCCCCAGCCGGTCCACATCCCGGTGATCAACATCCGGCCACTTAGGTGTCCGGAAGTCGATCAGCGGACCGTCTGGGGATATGCTGATATAAAGTTCCGCATATCCCCAGCCGGTCCACATCCCGGTGATCAACATCCGGCCAC
>CAMWSA010000216.1 GCA_947176785.1 uncultured Lachnospiraceae bacterium | reverse complement strand
CTTTTACAAAATACCCGGTATTGGAGCCGTCCTTCCTTTACGGCGGCTATCCGTGTAAGGATTTACGGCATAAGTTCCTGATGGCGCAGGACAGTAATGTGACGGATTTTTCGGATGCAAGTTTCCCGAAGGAGATTGAGGTGATACCTCTGCCGGGGCATTTCTTTGACATGGTTGGTTTCCGTATGCCGGACGGTGTGGTGTTCCTTGCGGACTGCATCAGTAGCCGGGAAACGCTGGATAAGTATGCCGTATCTTTCATTTATGATGTGGAGGCATATCTGAAAACACTGGATATGGTGGAAAAAATGGAAGCCATCATGTTTGTTCCGGCTCATGCGGAAGTGTCTGCGGATATAAAGGAACTTGTCTGTTATAACAGGGATAAGGTGCATGAGGTGGCAGAGAGGATTTTATCCATCTGCAAGGAGCCGATGTGTTTTGAGAGGATTCTGCAGGAAGTGTTCAAAGGCTATGGGCTTTCCATGAATTTTGAGCAGTATGTGTTGGTTAGCAGCACGGTGCGTTCCTATCTCTCATGGCTGAAAGACAATGGGAAATTGGCAGCTACGTTCCAGGACAGTATGCTGTTGTGGCAAAGGGTGTAGTTTTGATAATCCGCGGGTGGCTTGTGTGGCTTATCGGCAAAGCACGGAAAATCTGAAATCCTATATGCAGTGCCAGTGGAGCTTTGTGGGCGGAAGGGCTGGCATGTTCAAGGAGATGGGGTAAAAAGATAATAGATCATATAATTGAAAAAAGGCGATAGGGGAAAAATAAATTTATCCGTATCTTTATGAAATCTTCAAAATTATATGTTATTCTTTCTGCAACATTATAGAAAGGATATGCAGAGTATGGACATCATTTTGAAAACAACAGAACTAAGTAAAAGTTTTAAAGGGCAGATTGCGGTAAACCGTATATCTTTAAGCGTAGAAAGGGATTCGGTTTATGGTCTGTTAGGACCAAACGGAGCTGGAAAATCAACAATTTTAAAAATGATTGCAGGAATCTTTAAGCCGACTTCCGGCAGGATAGAGGTTGACGGACATGATTGGAGCCGCAATGATTTGAAGGAAATTGGTGCTTTGATTGAAAATCCGCCGCTGTATGATAATCTGACAGCATATGAAAATCTGAAAGTACGCGCCCTGGCGCTGGGTTTATCAGATGAGCGAATTTCAGAAGTCCTTACCACGGTACAATTAACCAACACAGGAAAAAAGAAAGCAGGGCAGTTTTCTTTAGGCATGAAACAAAGGCTTGGAATAGCACTTGCACTATTGGCCCAGCCTAAACTCTTAATTTTGGATGAGCCGACAAACGGATTAGATCCTATCGGTATTCAGGATCTGCGTAAATTGATTTGTTCTTTCTCAGAGAAAGGGATTACGGTTATTTTATCCAGCCATATTTTATCTGAGGTTGAGCTGATTGCAGACCATATCGGTATTATCTCAAATGGAAAGCTGGGTTATGAAGGTGAAGTCCATAAAGATGTGGATTTGGAACACATTTTTATGGAAGTTGTTGGTAACACCAGGGGGGAGGGCTGATTTATGCTTGGTATCATTCAATCCGAATTGCTGAAAATGCGCCATACTTTTTCTATGAAGCTGATAATTCTGGCTCCGTTAGTCACATTGTTGCTGGGGTATCTGTTAAGCGGCAACCATGTCCAGCTTTCAACATATAACTGGTGGTATTTCATGGTTCTGCCGCTTGTAGTTTCGCTATGTTCTGCGAGCATGATTGCCGGGGAGAAAAAAAGCGGAATGCAGAACATAGTTTTCCTGCCCATACAATTTGGTAAAATCTGGTTTGGAAAAACGGCAGCATTGGTTATTCTACTCTTTGTGACAAACCTTTTCCTGTGGATTGCAACAACTGTTGCCGGCATGGCGGCAAGTGTTACGGTTTCTCCTTTAGATGGGCTGATTGGTTGTATGCTCCTTTTCCTGACTTATTTGTGGCAGATTCCCGTTATTATGCAGTTAACATGTTTCATGGGGCATATGAAAGTTGTTTTTGTATCTTTAGCTGCGAACGTGATTTTATCTGCTGTCTGTGCTGAGAAGGAATGGTTCTTATTTGTCCCTTATGCGATCCCTGCCCGTGTTGTATGCCCATTCTTCAAAATGCACGTTAATGGGATTCCCCTTGAAGATGCATCTTCTCTTTTATCAGCCGGGTATGTTTTTCCGGCAGTGATTGTCAGTCTGGTGTTTGCATTAGCTGTTTTTTGGGGCGGTTCAAAATTGTTTTCGCAAGGAGGCTGGGTACATGAGTGAATATTACCAGTATCTGAAAAGTGACATTTATAAGCTGAGGCACTCATGGTTTTTGGGGATTCATCTGCTCTTTCCGGTTTTTGGGGCAGTTCTCATGCTGTTTTATTCCCATTTATCGTCCGGCAGCGAACTGAATAAGCTGGCAGCTTTTGCACAGATTATCGCAATTGCATATCCGTTTGTAATCTCGGTTGTCTGCCAGATTGTTGCAGAGCAGGAATTACAGGCAGGGCATTCCCAAAATATACTCACGCTCCCCGGCCGCAATAAAGCTATCTTTTCAAAACTCACCATCCTGCTTTTGGCGGGACTGTTTTCCACTGCGTTCAGTGCTGTGCTATTTGGGATTCCGTTTTCCTATATGACAGGAATCAAACTTCCGGTAAGGTTTTTTGCCGCAATTTCGATTGTACTTTGGGGAAGCAATGTTATGCTGTACGGACTGCACCTGATTTTAGCGTTCCGTTTTGGGAGAAACTTATGTTTAAGTATCGGTGTGATTGGAAGTTTGCTGTCAGCGCTCCTGCAGACAGATCTTGGTACGGGATTGTGGTATATTATCCCTTATGGTTTGGGAGTGCGGTTTGCAGAAAGTGCCTTGGCATACCTGTTCCATCTGCAGCCTGTGGGGACATTCGAAAACCAGATAGGGATTCTTTTCTGTACCATTGTCACTTTTGGTACAATAGGCTTGACAGCATTTTGGTTTTCACGATATAGTGGAACATCTTCTGATTGAAATGAGGATTTTATCCTGTCACTGTTTAGATCAAAAATGATATATTCTTAAAGGAGCGGAACGATGGGACATATTTTAGTAGTAGACGATGAGCCTGCAATGCTTCAGCTTATCCGGCGTGTGCTGGAAAAAGACCGGCATCTGGTCAGCCTGATATCGGATGCACAAACAGCCCTTCATATGAACTTTTCTAAATATGATCTGATTTTGCTGGACATTATGATGCCGGGACTGGATGGATTTGAATTTTGCAGTCAGATACGTTCATATGTAGACTGTCCTATTATATTTCTGACGGCCAAAATACAGGAGGCTGATATTGTGCGCGGATTAGGGCTTGGCGCTGATGATTACATTACAAAGCCATTTGGAACGGATGAACTTCGGGCGAGAGTAAATGCCCACTTACGGCGCGATAACAGGGAAAAGAAAAACGCCTTTTCCATTTCAGGCATCGTGTTTCAGATTAGCGCAAAAGAAGCGGAATTTCAGGGGGAAAAACTTCCGCTGACCAAAAGTGAATATGAAATCTGCGAATATCTGGCGCTTCATCACGGGCAAACATTTACGAGGGAACAAATCTATGAAGCTGTTTTTGGCTTTGATGGGGAAAGTGACAGTTCTGTTATTTCCACCCACATCAAAAATATCCGCAGCAAACTGACAGCTTACCAATTAGCGCCGATAGAGACTGTATGGGGGGTGGGCTATAAATGGGTGTAAAAAAACTGCGTTCCGTATTCATGCGGTATGCACTGTGCCTTGCGCTTGCGGTTTTTATGGTGATTGCGGTTAATGTGGGGACTTACCTTTTTTGCGTGAGCATAGGGGTCATATATCCGCTGACCAGCATAAGTACCGCAATAGAAATGGAAAAAGATAATCTGCGGTCTGTCCGGCAGGTTGAAGAATCTGATATACCATATCCATGCGAATATGTCATATTCACAAAAGACGGGCAGTATGTAGGCGGCTCCATTGGCTGGGAGTATAGCACCGCCATATGGAATACCTGCATGGAAGGGGGAAGGACCAGAGACGGTTCGTATCTTTATTCTGTCATTGAGAGAGAAGATGAAATCCTGATTTTGAGATACCGCAAGACGGCCCAATTTGGAAATGCGGCATTAAGAAGTATATTTCCGTCTGCCGACTGGCTTTTGATCGTCACCATTCTGTTGGAAATGCTGCTCTCTCTGATTGCAATATCTTTTATATTTGGGAAATATCTTGGGAAAAAGATTGATAAACTGCTGACTGTTGTCCACAAAATAGAGGATCAGGATTTGGAATTTGAAATTCAAAAGAGCAGGCTTTTTGAGGTGGATCAGGCATTGGATGCACTCGACCATATGAGGCTTGCGCTGCGGCAGTCCCTTGAGAGACAGTGGTATGACGATAAAATGAGACAGGAGCAGCTTTCTGCGCTGGCACACGATCTGAAAACACCGCTTACCATTATTAGGGGAAATGCAGAGCTGCTTCTTGACACTTCCCTTTCAGCAGAACAGAGGGAGTGTGCGGAATACATTGAGAACAGTTCCTTACAGATGCAGGACTATGTGCAGACCTTGATTGAGGCAGCAAAATCATGGGACAGCTATAACCTTTGTATGAAAAAGGTCAATATGGATTCTTTACTGCAGGAGCTTAAGAAGCGAATTGATGGTTTATGTGCTGTGAAAAACATTCTTCTGCATTGGGATTGTGGACATCATCCTTCCTATATTACTGCAGATTACAATCTGCTTATAAGGATGCTCACCAACGTGCTTTCCAATGCAGTAGAACATACTCCGCAGGGTGGAGAGATTACCTTTGAAGTAGAGGAACATGGCAATCAGCTTTCTTTTCTAATTACAGATACCGGAAAAGGATTTTCTGACGAATCTTTAAAACATGCAACAGAAGAATTCTTTATGGGGGATGACAGCCGGAATTCAAAATCCCATTATGGTATTGGTCTGTATGTGGCTGCTTCCATAGCCAAAAAGCACAATGGGAAAATCATTTTAGAAAATTCTGCTGTTGTAGGCGGTGCAAAAGTTACAATACAAATCCCATACTGACGTGCATAACGCTGAATTTGGCGATGGCAATGCGGAATTATTAAAACTACTGTCTGAAAGTAAGCCGGACATTATTGTGATAACCGGGGATCTCATAGACGCCGGTCACACGGATGCAGGGCATCATACCACTGCGTTTCAATAACCGCCCGGAGATTGTTTTGGTGGAACTTAATGCCAGATAATATACAAAAGACAAACCGCCGCACTATGGCCATCATCCGCCATATGCGGCGGTCTGCCTTTTCCGCAGGCCGGCCGGGCGGCCTGATAAGGGAAATTAGTTGGAAAGCGGGGAGGTTAGAGGTAATATGCAGACACGGCGGTTTGCGATTGTGCCGTCTTGCGGGGCATCCGCCCCTTTTTGAGGGGATAGCAAGGATAAAAAATGTCAATCCAGTTACGCTGTCAAATCGTCTATTCACGCTATCGGAGTTAAAAATATTCTTATTTTTCCGATACACGAAGTGAGGAAAGAAGGAGGTGGAGGCGATCAAAATAGCAGTCTGTAATGATGAAAAAAATATAAGGAGCTACATCTGTTCGCTGGTTCGGAAACAGGGAGTGGAGTGTGAGATTACGGAATATGCCACGGCGGAGGACTATCTTCTGGCGGGGGCTGAATATGACCTGCTGTTTCTTGATGTTGAGCTGAAAGGCTCGGATTCATCAATGGATGGTATGGAAATGGCAAAACGGATCAGGGGCATGGAAGATATTAAACAGCCCATCATCATATTTGTCACGGGCTATGAAAAATATGTGTATGATGCCTTTGACGTGGGGGCTTTCCAGTACCTGCTGAAACCCATTGACGAAGGGCGGTTTGCCGAGATTTTCCAAAGGGCGGCACAGCAGGCCGGGCAGGGTAAAAGAATGCTGATGATCCAGTATGGGAATACGGGAAAAACAATACCGTTAAGCGACATCTATTATATGGAAAGCCAGAACCATAAGATAGTCGTCCATATGAAGGATGGGGTTCTGGAGTATTATGCAAAAATGAGCGATCTGGAGGAAGAACTGCAGGGGCAGTTCTTCCGTGTCCACAAAGGCTACTTGGTCAACCTGTCCTATGTGGATGAATACAACAAAACAGAGGTAACGCTGACAAATGGGGATAAGCTCCTGATTTCAAAATATAAGTATGAAGATTTTGTAAAAGCGTACCTGCGGTTTATGAAATAGGGGGGGCTGCCATTGAGTGAAGCAAGTTTTACGCTGTTCCAAAATACAGTGATAGGGATTGAAATCATTCTTGTTGCAGATGGTATTGTTCTGGATTCTGATGGAGGGATGCACGGTGTGGGCCTTATGAACGTAAGGGCGGTAGTGGATAAATATGACGGCGACTTTGCCATCTCCTGTGACCGGGAAAAGTTCCAGGCGGTGGTGATGATATAAACTTTATGGTCATTTCGTGCAATT
>CAMWSA010000215.1 GCA_947176785.1 uncultured Lachnospiraceae bacterium | reverse complement strand
GTTCAAAGTGTAAAAGGGTTCCATGGTGCCTCTGCCCCGATAAGTCTTCTCACCCGGCCTGGGCGGGCAGCCCCTGGCATCGGCATAGCGCATGTAAGCATCCTCCAGTTCCTCCGGGTCAGGCTTACTCCCGATGTCCAGCACAAACCCCTCCGGTCGGATCTGTGCCTGGTGCTTCAGCCGCAGATACTGGGCCGTCACCGTCATCAGCAGGCACATGCCGCCGGTGCCGTCCCCCAGGCTGTGATGCGCCTCCAGGGCGATCCGTCCCCCATAATGGTAAAACCGCACCAGATAGCGATTATTTCCCTTAAAATGCATGGGCTGGCAGGGATTTCTTACATCCGGCTGCACAAAGGGGCCCGGCCGGTTGTTCGGCTCCAGGTAACGCCAAAATACCCCCTTGCGTATGGCGGCCTTGTAGGTGGGAAAACGGGGCATGACCTGATCCACTGCCTGCTGCAGCACCGCCGGGTCCACCTCCTCCTTCAGCACCACCGACAGCCGGTACACGGAAGAAAAGTCCCGCCGCTGTAAGGTAGGGTAAACGATGGCAGACAGATCCAGCCGATACCAATCTTCTGTACGCTTTTGCTCTATGGCCATCTCAAAATTTCCCTTTCCATATTATAGGCAACGACATTGAAAATTTCGCTTTCGGACCTGCAAAAGCTTCCATATATGGCTTTTGCAGGTCCGGAAGCAGAAATTTGTTATGTCGTTTACCATAGGGTTCTATACTCACCTGCGGTTAGATTTTTCCTCCTGCATGTCACATGCTTTCCGATTATACAGCATGGGGCGTGCAGGAATCGGAAAATCTCAGCGCTTTCTCAGTATAAATCTGTCATACAGTTCCTATTTCCTCCGTAAAAGCCAGCGGGTCTTCCTCACTGCTGTGGATAAAATGCATCAGCATGTAGGCGCACATGATCGCCACATTCTCTTCCCGCAAAATTCGCTTACACTCCTCCCGGTCCGCCAGGACGATCTGGATATCCTCTGAAACCTCCTGGTGGCTGTTGCTGGGAACTCCCTCGCAGTAGCCGTATACTGTGCCGCAGCACTCGTCTGTCATGCCCACGGTGGTATAATAGGGCTTGGCATATGCCCCGTCCACCTTTTTGGGCGTAAAGCTCAGCCCGGTCTCCTCATAGATCTCCCTGACGCCGGCCTCAAACATGTCCTCCCCCTCCTCCACAAGCCCGGCGGGAAACTCATAGATATAATCGTTGATCGGATAGCGGAACTGACGGATCAGCACCACCCTGTCCTTTTTCTCTCCATAAACGCCATAGATGATCACCCCATCCGAGCGCTTATCATGACACAACGCCTTCAGATCCTGCTGGGTTTTGGCCCGTGAAGCCACAAAATAGGGTGTGGTACCCCCGTCCCTGTGTTCAGCCTCAAACTCATAGAGATTGAGAAATCTGTTGTCCGTCTGCTTTTTTATCTGCTTTACTCTGTTCATCCGCCTGTTCCTTCTTTCCTGTTATTATAGCCAAAATGCCCCCTAAACTTACCTCTTTCCCGCATAACCGGACTCTGGCCTACTCCAAACTCCTGCTGTACCTGTATGATTGCGTCAATCGGTATTCGGAAATAGGGCCTCCCATCTTTCCCTGTCCTTATATAATGTGGGGTGCGCCCGTGATTTTGCGTTATCCCTTTTCGAAAATATGTTTCCAGAACTTAAAATCCAAAATATATAGAATATGTCTTATCCTGACACTCCTGCAAACGGAATTATACTGACAACCGCCAGGATTTTCCAATTCCCGCACACAGAAATCTATTTTCAGCATAAACCTTTATTTTGGGGTAAATCCGGTTTCGATTTTAGACGGTTTAGGCTGAATATTGTTATTGGAAACCAGACACTATACACAAAAACAAATAATTAGTAGTAAAATTGATTTCCGTGATTCCCGCACGGCACATATTGCTTAATCAGACAACATGTTTCGTGCAGGAGGGAAAATATAATCGGTCGTAAGTATACTCACATACAGATTAGAAAATGGATTTTCGATATAAATCATATATATCAATGTTTGTTTCTACAAATGCATCTATCAGTTTTTGATAACCATTTTTCTGCATAAACGCATACTCGTTTTCTGATATAGGATTTAACATCAGCCATGTTATGACACGATTGTCTGTCTCTATTATATCTAACTCATGTCTGAGTGAAAACGGCGGGATTAAAAGAACGTGCTTCATATCAATATTTGGTTGATATATCGGTATGATATCCTTATAAACCTCATATGGATGCGCCCGTACTTTTCCTTTTATCATGGCGAATGCGCAGGTGGATAAAAGCCCGTCAAACCAGTTATTCCTGGTATCGCAGATACCCATGAACTCAACATTCAGTTCTCTTTGATCTGCCGTCAGCAGATTCTGACATTGAAAGACACCTACTGTTGAGTAAGAAGTAACTCCTTCAAAGGGACTATCCGGACATTTCACAATTTCCACAGAAGCCTGTTCATCATCCGATTCAAACGTTCCAACCTGAATCGGGTTTTCAAAAACCTCCTTTATCCGTTGTAAAACCAACTGCTTTTGTTTCATATCCGAGTACGTCTGCTCCATACCGTTCTATCCTTCCCATTCCACGATGAATGCAATCGGCTTATATACATAAGCATTACAATTTTCCAGTCCCTGCACGGCACTGGCTGCAAAATAGGGCAACAAATACCGTGCAGGAAAGAAAAACTGTTCATCCGGAACCTTCGCTCTAAAATTCCATGTCTATCATACCAGATATTCACCGGAAAAAAAAGTTAAATATATATAAAGTAGCATTAAAGAAGACGCCAATTTGCCGGCGTCTTCTTCCTTCAGATGCACTCCGCAGCTGTCAAGGGACTGTTCCAGAACAGACTCACGGGAACAGGACCTTCGGCATCAACCGGGATCATCCAAAATTCCCACAAACAGCGGAACCTGTGTCTCCAGATCCATAATCATATAGACAAAAGGATGGTCCAGGTTCATCTCCACAGGCTCCGCCGTGGGCATGGCCGCCCCTGCACGCATCTCCACAATCGTCACGGCCCCCGCTTTGACCCCATCTTCGTTCAGTTCAATCACAGCCTTCTGCCGCACCAGGCTCACATAGACAGGCCAGCCATCTTCATCTGCGCCCAGATCGGAAAAATCTGCCCGTCCCGGGTCAAAAGCCCTCTCCACCCCCAGTCCCTGCAGCAGTTCATTCAACTCCTGATCACAGGACACGTTGAATCTGGGCAGAGACACATTCATCAGCCTCTCCTCCCGTCCCTCCAACAAACCGGATATCTGCCCGGGCGTCAGCTGGCTGTACAGTTCTCTGGCCGTCTGCCCCGCCTGGGGACGTATGGCCAAAAACACCAGTTCTCCCTTCTGAAACGGCAGCACTACCCCGTCCATATCCGCATCCGCCACATATTCAAAACAGGCCATACTCTTGCGCATGATATGCACCTGCTTCTCTCCTCCGTCCTCCCGATACCAGGTCTGCTTATGAGTGGCATAGCCGCTAAAGCTGTTCTGCCAGTCCGCCTCCAAATACAGGGCGTTCAGCAGGGCCAGACGGGTGTCCTCCGTAAGGGGCCGCGCCAGAAAATCTTTTACCAGCCCCCCGGTATGCTCCTTCGCCCAGGTGTTGATGGCTTTCATGGTCTGCCGGGAACTCAGTTCCGCGCGGTATACCTCCCCCTTATAGCCCTCCCGGATTCCTGCCAGCCACTCCTCCTTTACTGAAAAACGCCGGTCCAGCCAGGCGGAATTAGCCAACTCCAGTTCCACCTCTTCCCTGCTCTGAAGAACCGCCATACACCTCTCTGACAGCAGCCTGTGCTCCTCCCCCAACAGATTTTCCAGTTCCGCTTTCGTCTCGCCCCGGGCACCCGTAGCCGCCATGGACAGAGCCATATAAGCGGAAACAGGAGACAGGACCGGATTCTCCTGATCAAGCTGTGTCAATCCTTCCTCCATCAATTTATAGGAAAACTCCCTAATGCTCTCATCCATCGCACCTTCCTCCCACTGCGCCCCAAAGTCACTGTTTTCCGGGGAATCCTGCCCCGCCGAAGCCATTGCCTCCTCCGACGGGGAATCGTCTGCCCATTCCGTATCCTTCTTCGTCCCATCCCCTTCTCCCCGGGATGCATCCGAACCATGGGACAATAATTCCACGCCCCTGCTATTTCCCGGCTGGCCGCCACAGCCTGCAAGCACCCCGGCCGCCAACACGATTCCTAATAATATATTCCATCTCTTTTTCACGTTTTTCCTCCCTTCTGCCGCAAATCAGGACTATGGCCAGGCCAAGTACACTCTGGACCAGTGATATATTAACGGACGCTGACCGCCATGCCGCAGCTGCGCTGCGACCCAAATTCCTTTTTTCACCCTAACCACTATGATTCCGCTCTGCAGAATCTCAAATCTGTGCGGAGAATGCCCGTATTTAGGGCATTCTCCTGTGTGAGACCTAGTACTTCTCCACGAAGCGGCCCCTGCTGTGAGTTGGACTTGCACGGCAAGTCCCAGAAGTACTTCTCACACTAACTCCCATCTGCCCGCTTCAGCGGGCATTCTAATCAGGAAGGTGAAAATTCTTTTTCACCCTAACCGCCATGATTCCGCTCTGCAGGATCTCAAATCTGTGTGGAAAATGCCCGTATTTGGGGCATTCTCCTGTGTGAGACTTAGTACTTCTCCGCGCAACAGCCTCTGCTGTGAGTTGGACTTGCACGGCAAGTCCCAGAAGTACTTCTCACACTAAGCTTTCCGATTTCCGCATGTCACATGCCGCATAGCCGGACAGCATATGATATGTGGGAAGGATAATCTAAGGAAGCGCTGAATAAACCATCGCTTCCTCAGAGTCTCATGCGGATACACACGGATTTGCAGAGGAATATGCAGCTTCGCAGCGCTAATCCGGTGCGGGCAACGCTTTAATCAGCGTTTCCCTAACCTCTCGTGAGTATAATTCATATACCGTCCATATCACATAAGCAGATACGACACTTCTCAACTCGGATCATCCATAATGCCCACAAACAATGGTACCTGCGTCTCCGGATCTAAAATCATATACACAAAGGGCCTGTCAAAAAACAATTCCCGTGGCTCAGAATCTATCAGAGCGCCACATTCTTCCATCGCCACCAGGGTCACCGCAGCCGCCTCCGTGCCCTTCTCGTCCACCCGAAACACCGCTTTCTGTTTTACCAGGCTGATATAAAGCGGATTTCCCTGTTCTGTTTTCCCCAAACCGGAAAAGTCCGCCATTTCTCCGTCAAACGCCCGGATCAGCCCCATGGCCTGCAGGCTATCATTCAGATCCCGGTCAAAGCTGACCTCGTATTTGGGCAGACGCAGGTTGCATAACTCCTGGCTCTCGCTCTCTAAAAGCTCTGCCAGCTTCTCGGGCGTCAGCTGGCGGTAAAACTCCCTCACCTGCGTTCCTTCACAGGGCAGGATGGCCACATAGGCGAAATCCCCGCCCTGATAGGGCAGCAGCACCCCCTCTCCCAAATCGCTGTGCAGATACCTTTGGTTTTCCTCATACATACTCATGGTATCCACTTGCAGCTGGGTACCGTCCTCCCGGGTAAAGAGCCTCTTTGCTGTATCAGAGGCATCAAAAGGGAAGCTCCAGTCCCCCTTGAAATAGATGGCATCCAAAACCGCAAGCCGGGCCTCCGAACTCAGCGGCTCCTCCAACATCCTCGGAACCAGCCCCCTGGTGTTCTCGCTGCACCAGGCGTTAATCTGATCCGTAATCTCCTGGCTGGAAAGCACGCCCCGGTAGCCTTCTCCTCGAAATATCCCCTCCATGTCCGCAATCCACTGCCCGTCCGGGCTTAACTGCTGATCCACCCAGACGGAATTGGCAATGGTCAAAACCATGCCCTCCTGTTCCTGGGGATAGCGCTCCATCAGCTTCCCGGAAACTGCGGGCATATTGCCGCCCAGTAAATCCCGAAATTCCCGCTCCGTCTCTCCCTGTGCGCCCATCCCCACCATTCCCAGCGCCAAATACGCCGAGACAGGGGACAGCAGAGGATTTACCTCCTCCAGATTTTCCAACAGCAGCTGCCGCGAAAATTGTTGCAGCGCCTCATAATTGCCGCCATCCTCCCGATCCCAGCCCTGTCCTTCTGCCGCCTGCGTCCGCAGTGGTTCCATACCGTCCCTTGACGCTCCCGACTGCCCCTGCACAGTCCTGCCGTCCGCCGTCCCGCTTCCCGCCGTCAACGGCTCCGCACCGCCCGTCCGGCTGCCACAGCCCACCAGCATACTGCCCGCCAGCATGATTCCCAGCCATTTTGTCCATTTTCTTTTCATATTATTTTACCATTCCTTCCCTTCGTTTGCGCCAATCTTTCTTTTGGGTATACATGTCTGTGTCCCCATTGCGCTTTATACTTAAATAGACAACAAAAGGAAAAAAACGTTACAGATTATGCATATATTTCATCTGATTCGTGTGCAATTGAAATGATGGCCCTGGGAGTCCGTGATTCAGATATACTCTAAATGG
>CAMWSA010000214.1 GCA_947176785.1 uncultured Lachnospiraceae bacterium | reverse complement strand
TATCTGGTGCTGCTCCCCACAGGGGACGTGCTGCGGCGTTCCTTCGTCACGGCCCTGTCCGGACAGTGGGTGGGCTTTAGCAACTATCGGAATGTGCTTACCAATGAGGCTTTCCGGCTGGCGGCGGGCAATACGCTGCGTTTTCTGGCGCTGTGCCTGCCGCTGCTTTTGATCTTAAGCCTGCTGCTGGCGCTGGTGATCTGCCGGATTCCCAGACTGGAGCGGTTTAAGGCTTTGTATCTGCTGCCCATGGCAATCCCGGCGGCCACGGTGGTGCTGGTGTGGAGGCTGGCTTTTTCCCGGCAGGGCTTTTTGAACGCCTGGCTGGGGACACAGGTGGATTTTATGGGGGAGCGGACGGCCCTGGCCATACTGGTGGGCAGCTATGTGTGGAAGAATCTGGGGTATACCATGGTGCTGTGGCTGGCGGGGCTGAAAGCCATCCCGGCGGAATACACCGAGGCGGCCCGGGTGGACGGCGCAGGGCGGATACGCTGCTTTTTCCGGATCACCCTGCCGAATTTGAAGGGGAGCGCCTATACAATCACGGTGCTGTCTTTGCTGAACGCCTTCAAATCCTTTCGGGAGGCGTACCTGGTCAGCGGTGCCTATCCCCAGCAGGATATCTACTTATTACAGCATCTGTTTCAGAACTGGTATACCCGGTTGGACATGGATAAGCTGGCTGCGGGAGCCATACTGATGGCGCTGGCGCTGGGGGCCCTGTCCCTGCTGCTGCAGCGGCTGTGGGACAGGACCGGGGAATGAGGGCAGGTGCAAAACCCATAATCAGGAGGAATGATGATGCAAAAAGAGATACCCAGGTGGCTGGCAGGAGGATTTTTCATTGTATTGGGAGCCGTGATCTGCCTGCCGGTGCTTATGCTGGCCAGCGGCTCCCTGGCGGACGGCCTGGAGTGGAAACAACGGGCTGCCGGTTATCTGCGGGATACCCGGGAATACATCGAATGGCATTGGATACCGGACTATCCCACGCTGGAGCATTATAGGCGGCTTCTGTTTCTCTCCCCTGCCTTTTTCAAACTGTTTTGGAATTCCGTGGGGATGACGGCAGGGATTCTGCTTGGCCAGCTTGTGATTGCCGTGCCGGCGGCCTGGGCCTTTGCCGTGTACCGGTTTCGGGGAAAGGGCCTGTTGTTTTCCCTGTATGTAATTCTGATGCTACTGCCCTTTCAGGTGACCATGCTGTCCAAGTATCTGGTATTGCAGGACGCGGGCCTGATGAATACCCGGTGGGCGGTGATATTGCCCGCCATATTCTCCACTTTTCCCGTGTTTCTGATTTATCGGAGCTTTGCGGGTATCCCGGCGGAACTGCTGGAGGCGGCCCGGGTGGACGGGGCCGGCGAACTGCAGAGTTTTGTGCGGGTGGGCCTGCCGGTGGCCCAGGGCGGCATTCTGGCGGCGATGATCTTAAGTTTTTTGGAGAGTTGGAACATGATGGAGGAGCCGCTGACTTTTTTGCAGGATAAATCCCTGTGGCCCCTCTCCCTGTACCTGCCGGAGATCGCCATGGATCAGGCGGGTTATGCCTGTGCGGCCAGCGTGATCACTTTAACGGTATCCCTGTTTGTTTTTGCCATATTTCACGATGCGCTGGAACAGGGAATTGTCACATCGGGCCTGAAAGCGTGAGGCTTTCGGGGAACGTAATGCCTGGGCGGAGACCATGGGAAGGACGCATGAGGGAAAAAGGCGGCCCGGGAGTAAATGGCAATCGCCTGATCTTCTATAGGAGAAAGGGGACTGAGATGGATAAAAAACGAAAAGCGGTAATCGCGGGGTTTTTCATATTTTTATTACTGATGGGAATATGCAGTCTGGTGACGAAGGGCATCTATACAGCCAGGCTTCCCCAGGTGACAACCACCACTCCCAGAGATATGTCCCTGTATCATCCCGTGTCTGCGCTGGGGGCTGTGGAGACCGGGCAGGAGTATGGAATCTATGCTCCCGCAGGGCTGCGGGTGGCTTCCGTAGCCGTGCGGAAGGGGGACAGCTTTCAGGAGGGGGAGGCGCTTCTGCAGCTGGATGTGGAGGATCTGCAGCGCATTCTTGCCGAAAAAGAACTGGAGCGGCAGAGACAGCAGCTCCGGCAGCGGGAAACGGAGAGTCAGAGCGTGCAAAGCGGCCAGGAGAGCGCACAGACCCTGACCCGGGCGCTGGAAGACTATGAGAGTGCAAGGAGGATGGGGGAATTGCAGACAAACCGGGCCGGAGGGGAACTCATCAGGGCACAGACAGAGTTGGATCAACTTCGGAAGGAGTTGGAGCAGGCAAAGAAAGCCCTGGAGCAGGCCAGAAGGAATCTGGAGCAGGCCAGGAACCCCGGGCAGGATGACCAGGCGGGGGACAAAACGGCCTCGGTCAGCGGCGGGGATAATGCAGGCACAGAGGCAAATATGGCAGTTCTCAGCCAGCAGTGTGCGGAGCAGGAGGCTGCGGTCTCACAGCTCAAGGCCCGGGTGAGCCAGCAGGAACAGGCGGTAATAGCGGCATTCCAGGCGGCGGAGGACGCCCATCTGGCTTATGCGGACGGTTTACAGGCGGCCCAGCGAAATGTGGACGATGCCCAGGCTGCCCGGGACGACGGTTATCAGGCTGCGGCGGACCTGGCAAAGCTGGAACTGGCATATCTGGAGGGTGAGATCCGGGAATTGCGGGAACTGATAGACGCAGAGGGATGGATCTGTGCCCGGGAGGGCGGCAGAATCACACAGCTGTGCGTGGAGATCGGGAATCGCACCCCGGATACGGCCCAGCTGCTCTACACGCCGGACAACGGCCTGCGGCTGCTCCAGGCCAGACTGACCAAAGAGCAGGCCCAATATGTGTCAGAGGGTACCCGGATGCAGATGAAATATGAGACGGTCAGCGGCGGCAAACAGAACGGGGAGGGGGTTATCAGCTATATGGAACCCCAGGAAGACGGCAGCATTCTGATCCAGCTGGATGTGACGGGCCAGGGCATGGAGCTGGGGCAGCAGGTCACGCTGGAAACCACCTGGCAGTCGGAAAAATACAGTCTGGTGATCCCCCTGTCCGCGCTGCATCAGGATGGAAACGGCAGCGATTTTGTCTATATTCTGCGGCAGCAGAACGGTATCCTGGGAGTGGAGTGGCACGCCGGCGTCCTCTATGTGGATGTGGCGGACAAAAACAGCCGCTATGCTGCCATCGAATCCGCGGCTCTGTCAGAAGAGACGCAAATCATATTGACGGCCTCCGGGGATCTGAAGGATAACGCGGTGGTAAGAATTGTGGAATAGGGCGGTAACGCCCTTTTTCCTATTGAAGAAATTCTTCCCTTATTCTTTCAGTTATGTTATAATTCTTAATCGGAGTATCGGAGTATCGGAGTATCGGAGTATCGGAGCAGGGGCACAGGGGCGGCCGTAAGCGCCCCGTGGCACAGGAACCGAAGATTGGGAAGGATGTGTGGTGAGATGGGCTTCGCTGAGACTGAACGGAGAAGAGACGAAAAAATAAACGGCATACTTTATGATATATCCCCCTCGCCGGATTACCGGCATGGGTTGTCAACAGCAATATCCACACGATTATTAAACAGGGGTTAAAAAACAGCATATGCCTTGTGTCTATTGATAATCTGGACTATAAATATAACCCAAGGGAAATTGACGACTATCTGTGTCCGGATATCATGGTTGTATGTGACAGAAAACACTTAAAGGGAGGAACTTACAGCGGGACGCCTAAATTGATTGTGGAGACTCTCGGCCCGTCAACGGCCAAGAGAGATAAAGCAGAAAAGAAAGACATCTATGAAAAAGCCGGAGTGGAGGAATACTGGATTGTATCTCCAAACGGGAATGTGGAAATCTATTATCTTGTGGACGGAAAATATGTCCCGGATCAAAGTTATATGCTGCAGAGCGACCAGGAGGCGGAACATTATAATGCGGAAACCGAGATTGCCTTGAAGACATTTCCCCACATCAGGATTACGCTGGGTGAGATTTTTGAGGGAGTCGGGCAGATGAATATATAAAACAGTCAAGGCGCAAAGGGAGGTATACAAATGGGAAAAGAGGGAAAAAAAGGAATCGTGGGGAGGCTGTGGGTGCTTGCGGCTGCGGCGGGATTGCTATTGTGGGTGCTTGCGGCCTGTGGGCGGCAGGAGGAACCCGTCGCCGTGCGCGTCGGCGGACTGAAGGGGCCCACCTCCATGGGGCTGGTATTTTTGCAGGAGCAGGCCCAGGGCGGGCAGTCGGCACAGGAGTATACTTTTACCATGGCCGTGGCGGCGGATGAATTGCTGCCGCTGATGATCAGGGGGGAACTGGATATTGCGCTTATTCCTGCCAATGTGGCCGGCGTGCTGTACAACAAGACGGAAGGAGGCATCTCCGTTATTGACATTAACACGCTGGGGGTATTGTATCTGGTGTCAGGGGACAGCAGCATCGACAATATGGAGAGCCTGCGGGGCAGAACCATCTACCTTACCGGCAAGGGAACTACCCCGGACTATGTGCTGCAATATCTTCTGAGGGCCAACGGCATTGACCTGTCCGAGTGTACTCTGGAGTACCGGTCAGAGGCTACGGAGGTGGCCGCGCTGCTGGCGGAGCAGCCCCAGGCCATCGGACTGCTGCCCCAGCCCTTTGTCACCGTGGCCTGTGCCCAGAACGAGGAATTGGCTGTGGTACTGGATCTGAATGAGCAGTGGGGCCTGGCGCAGGGAGAGGGCGGCGGCAGTATGGTCACCGGCGTGACCGTGGTGCGGAATGCCTTTTTGCAGGAGTACCCGGGGGCGGTGGAGAACTTCCTGGAGGAGCATGCCGCCAGCGTCCGGTCCATACAGGATGATCCGGACAGCGGGGCCAGGCTGGTGGTCGAGGCGGGAATCATAGCAAAGGAGCCCATCGCCCGGAAGGCAATCCCCCAGTGCAATATTACTTATATAGACGGCGAAGAGATGCGGCAGGCGCTGTCGGGCTACCTGCAGGTGTTGTTTGACCTGGACCCGGCGGCAGTGGGAGGCGCATTGCCGGGGGAGGACTTTTATTTTATCCCCTGACTGCTGTGAGGAAAGCTGCTGTCAGGCACCGGCCCATCGTCGGTCGGATGCTCATGGAACGGCTCCCGGGCAGGACCGGGGAAACGGGATAGTCTGGTAACGAGCGCTGTGTTTTTCCAATTCCTGCACGCCTCATACGGCATTATTATAGTAAACGACATATGTGGTTGACTATAGGCGGCATGTGACTTGCAGGAAGGAAGTCTGACCGCCCGTGGCTATACTATTTCATGGCTGATTAACACAATACTGCGGGCATGGGCTGCGGTATGCTGGAATTAAGGTAAGGCAGATGAAAAAAATTACCGGGAAGTATTGCAAAAAAGCGATCATTGCGGCGGGATGGATTCTGGTGTGGCAGCTGGCGGCCTGCCTGGTGGGCAACCGCATACTGCTGGTGGGACCGCTGGAGACCCTGCGGGCCTTGGGAGAGCAGGCTGCAGGAGGGGGCTTCTGGCTGACGGTGGGAGCCTCCCTGCTGCGGATCGGGGCAGGATTTACCGCAGGGCTGGCGCTGGGACTGCTGCTGGCGGCGCTTAGCAGTCGTTTTCCCATGGCGGGGGAGGTACTCTCTCCCGTTATGTCCCTGCTAAAGGCCATTCCCGTGGCTTCCTTTGTGGTACTTTTCCTGATCTGGTGGCGCAGCAGCGTGCTGGCTACAGCGGTCAGCTTCTGTATTGTGCTGCCCAACATCTATGTGAATACCCTGGAGGGCATCCGCCATGTGGACCGGCGTCTGCTGGAGATGGCGAGGGTGCTTCGGATTCCGGCATGGAATCGCTTTTTTTATATTTACAGGCCTGCTCTGAAGCCCTATCTGGACAGCGCCATCCGCATCTCGGCGGGTATGAGCTGGAAATCAGGGGTAGCGGCAGAGGTGATCGGCGTCCCCGCCCTGTCCGTGGGGGAGCGGCTGTACCTGTCCAAAATATATCTGGATACGGCGGGCGTGCTGGCCTGGACTGCGGTGACAATCTTAGCCAGCGTGGCCTGCGAGAAAGCGGTGCTGGCTTTATGGAGCCGGTTTCAGCGCTGGGAGCCCCGGTGCCGGGCCTCCGGCGCAGAAAACTTTCGGGCACGGAGGGAGGCGATGGGCAGCTGCCCTATGGGGAACGGACACAGAACGGTTCAGGACAGCATTGACGGCGGGAAGCGGCGCTTTGTGCAGGGGGATGCCCCTCAGGAGAAGTCATCCCCGGATGTGCAGGTAGTGCTGGAACTGGTTCATGTCAGCAAGAGTTATCATGGCAGAACAGTGCTGCAGGACGTGACAGCCAGCTATGAGAGGGGGCAGACCTACTACCTTTGCAGCCCCTCCGGCAGCGGCAAGACCACATTGTTTCGGCTGATCGCCGCCCTGGAGGAGCCGGACGGACCGGAGTACGGCTCCTCCAGGGCGGCAGAGGGCGGGAAGCGGGCGGCAGCAGACAGGCCGGGCAGCGGGAAACAGGAGGCAGCAGACAGGCCAGGCATCATGCAACGGTCACCCGCAAAGAAGAGAGGAGGCAAAGCGGAGGCAACAGCGAGAA
>CAMWSA010000213.1 GCA_947176785.1 uncultured Lachnospiraceae bacterium | reverse complement strand
GCAGCACCTCGCCCTCCCCGTGGTACTCCGGGTTTTGAGGCACGCCCTCCAGCGCCAGCAGTTCCGGGTGGGAGACGGCCAGCTTTTGTAGGGAAAATCCGCTTTCCGATATTGTATATAAAATATTCTTTTCCATATTGATCTCCATTCCGCCGCCTTTCAGCCGGCGGCACAAGCAGTAACGAAAGCCTGCGCAGGACCGCAGGCGTCTTACATTTTCTCCATAGCAAACAGGTCTGCCCCCTCCGCCAGACGGTTTGCCACTATGGGGCGGCTCGCCCAATGGCTCTCCGAATCCAGAATGGTATTCAGGAAGGAGGCCCGGACATATTTCAGGCGGTCGATGACATAATCCCCCTCCTCCACCTTGATATAGATCCCCTCCATGATGCCGGACAAATCGGTCTGCCGGGCCGCTGTTTCCGGATTTACACCGCCTTTTTTGCACTGCAAAAGAAAGTGTTCCTCTGGGGCATGGGAGATAAAGAGGCTGGGGCCTATCAGTTCTGCGATGGCTTCCGGGCCAGAGTAAAATCCCTCCTCCAGTACCCGGACGGAATGGATAAAGGGGGTATTTTGCAAAAACTCCCTGCGCTTCCCGGTAGAAAAAAATTTTTGCTCTGCCTTGTCAAAGATATCAAATTCCATAAAATAATGGGGCAGGCAGTCATAAAATACCGTATGCTTTGCGTACAGCCATTCGCCGTACAACACATATCTGTCCCCCAGGAGGCCGTGCAGCTTTTCCTCAAAGCAGCCTGCCCAGAGCTTGAACAGATCGAATTGCTTTTCGCCGTAACCGCCGTTTAAGAAGTGCCCCCGGCTTTGCAGGTACATTTTTCCGTTCCTGTCAAAGCTGATACCGCAGTTTGCGCCGTCCACCTTTTCTTCCAGGACCAGGTATTTTCCCTGAATCTCGCTGAATGCTACATTTTTTAAGTCCTCATCCCCAGACTGTTTTCTTGAACCCTCCAGATGGCGGGTGCGGGGATATTTATAAATCTGATCCATATATTTTCAGTCCTTTCTATTCATAGTGCCGCATCCGCCCTGTCAACACACAACCTGATGCAGTCCGGGCAGATGCTGTTTTGCTTTCCGCCTGACTTTTTCTTTGCAGATTATTCAAGGCTCTGCATGTTCCCTGCAAGTACATGGAAATAAAAAATGCCATGAAAGAATATCTTTCACAGCATACCAAAAAAGACAGTCTGCGGCTTTGACTTTGCCCATGGCTGTTTTCAAATTGGGGACACAAATCCAAACGGATCAAAAAATCCCATGCCTAAAAGATATCCAACTTAACAGGTACACAAAAATACCAGACACCTCAACCGGCTTCCGGCGGTGTCTGCGGTTCTTGCCTGTCTATTTGTCGGATATGTATTACATGGGGTCCTCCAATCTGAAACCGAAACAATATTTACTTTTTTAATCTACCATTGAGAAAGAGATTTGTCAAGCGGGGATATATGAAAAAGCATCCGTGTTTGACTGTGCAATGCGCCTTTTTACCTGGCGTGCCGGCGGAACTGAATGCCGGCAATTTCAGGAATTGCGGCTTGATGCGTAAAACCTGCAGTGATATAATGAGATTGACTCTTCTGATCAGAATATGCGCCGAAGTGCAGGGAATCAACGTGTTATGAGCCTCCCAAAGCCACGGGAGCGACATATTCCGGTATGTAATAAAGTTGTTTTTGGATCGTATGAGAATTTGAGAAGTTTATTGCTTCGGGCTTGATACCTCTTACAAATTGGTTCGGGAATTTTATGATATGATTTGAATGTCAATGGTCTGCCAGCGGCGGATTGGCGAACCGGCTCATGGGCAGACAGGAGAACAGAAACGTGTAAAGGAGCGATTTATAATGATGAAGTATGATGCTGCATATCTGAATAAGGTATTTGACGTGGAAGGGTACTGCAGGCTGGCGGAGGGCGGCGACCCGGATGCACAGTATGTGCTGGGTATGTATTGTGAGAGGGGAGCCGGCATAGGGCAAGGTTTTGCGGATGCCGTCGCATGGTTCCAAAAGGCCGCCGGGCAAAAACACCCTTTGGCGATGTACTGCATGGCGCAGTGCTATGAGACAGGGCGGGGCGTGGAAAAAAACCTGATAAAAGCTGCCGACCTGTATTTGGAGGTGTCTGACAGCGACAGCGAGGTAAGTGACCTGGCAAGCAGCAAGATTGCCGGATATTACGGGGATGGTGTTTTGAACCGCTGGCTTACGGAAAAGATTGAAAGCGGGGACAAGCTGGCCCCTGTCGCATTGGATAAGCTGGGGGACAGTTATATGTATGGCCTCGGAGTCAAAAAAGACTGGGACAAGGCGGCGGCGCTGTACCGGCAGGCAGCTGAAGCGGGCAATGCCGCCGCCCGGTGCAGCCTTGGGTATTGTTATGAAAAAGGCCAGGGCGTTGAGAAGGACGCAAAGCTGGCCGCCTACTGGTATGAAAAGGGCGCGGAGGGAGGAGACTCTGCCGCCCAGGTCAACATAGGAAACTGCTATCTGTTCGGCATGGGGCTGGAGGTAGATTACGAAAAGGCGGTATATTGGTACGAAAAAGCGGCAAAACAGGAGCGTCCTGTCGCGTGGCTGCAGCTTGGCTGGTGCCGCGATAACGGAAAAGGGATTGAGCAGGATAAGGAGGAAGCCGCACGCCTGTATCGTCTGGCGGCCCAGGCAGGAGACGAGGTGGCGCAGTTTAACCTTGGTCAGTGCTATCGTAATGGCGAGGGTGTGGACAAAGACCCGGATGAGGCGCTCTATTGGTATAAAAAATCGGCGCGGCAGGGTTACACAAACGCATATAACGCCCTGGGCATCTGCTATTATGACGGCTGCGGTGTGGAAAAAGATCGTGGCAAAGCTGTCGAGTGGTACCGCAAAGCCGCCGAGCAGGGTCATTTGTGTGCGCAGATCAATCTTGCGGGATGCTATGAGGACGGCGACGGTATAGAGAAGGATATGGAGCAGGCGGCTTATTGGTACACAAAGGCCGCCGAGCAGGGGAACGCGGAAGCACAGAACACCTTGGGCGATTATTATAAGGACGGCGACGGCGTAGAGAAGGATCCGGAGCAGGCGGCCTATTGGTACACACAGGCCGCCGGGCAGGGGCAGACGGATGCCCAGATCGAGCTTGGAAGATTATATTACGATGGTGTGGGCGTGAAGCAGGATTTCGCGCAGGCGGTCATATGGTGGACGAAAGCCGCCGAACAGGGAAGCGCCGGCGCGCAGGCATGCCTGGGCATATGTTACCAGAACGGCCAGGGCGTGGAACAGGACGGCACCGCCGCCGTCCGCTGGTACACCAGGGCCGCCGAGCAGGGTCATGAGGCCGCGCAGTTCAACCTGGGGGTGTGCTATGCGAAAGGCGACGGTGCGGAGCAGAACCGGGAAAAAGCAGTCATGTGGTATACAAAAGCCGCCGGGCAGGGCTATATGCATGCGCAGATCAATCTGGCAAACTGCTATGCAAGAGGCGACGGTGTGGAGCAGGACTACGGGCGCGCGGTATATTGGTATGAAAAGGCCGCCGAACAGGGTGACGTATCCGCCCGATATTTTCTCGGGAAATCCTATGCAAAAGGCAGCGGCGTGGAGCAGGATTTTAAGCGCGCAGTATATTGGTATCAAAAAGCCGCCGAACAAGGTTACGCCGACGCCCAAAGGGAGTTGGGTTTCTGCTATTACTACGGCAAGGGTGTGGAGAAAAACCTTGAACAGGCGGTCAGGTGGTATACGGATGCCGCAAATCAGGGGGACGGATATTCGCAGGCCGCATTGGGAGTCTGCTATCAGGAAGGGCAGGGCGTAAAAGCAGATCAGGTCACGGCAGTCGGGTGGTACCGCAAAGCCGCCGAGCAGGGGCGGGCCCATGCGCAATATAACCTGGCACTCTGCTACGCTAACGGCACCGGCGTGGCGCAGGATGATCAAAAGGCATTTTACTGGCTTCATAATGCGGCGGTATCAGGCGATGCGGACGCGCAATGCTATGTAGGCTTCGATTATGCCACCGGCACCGGCGTGGAACAGGATATGAAACAGGCTGCCCAATGGTTCAGGAGGGCCGCCGAGCAGGGCAAGGCACAGGCACAGTCAAATCTTGGGATATGCTATGAAAACGGCGACGGTGTAGAGCAGGATCTTAAGCAGGCGGTATACTGGTACAGGAAAGCGGCGGAACAGGGGGATCAGAATGCCATCGACTCGCTGAGAGAGCTTGGGCTGTAAACAGGAACTGTACCATTAGCAACGTCAGGCAGTTCTCTGGTAAGGAGGGGATCGTTTCCGATAGGATTGTTTGTTATGTTTCCCATCAAGTGAGATCTGGTTTGGGCAGAAGTGATTATCTGTCCGGGGTATCCCATACCGCAAGCCTGTGAAAAGGGACGCCCTGACGGAAGAGTTTGTACAAAAACAATAAAACCACTTGTAAACTTCCGGAATATTTAGTAAAATACACTTATGGGTGTCGGAATGTGCAAATCCGGGTTCTGGCAGAATACCCAAATCAGACCTTAATTGGAGGATAGCTTATGAATGTTTACACAACTGACAAGATCCGCAACGTGTGCTTATTAGGTCATGGCGGCAGCGGTAAGACCAGCCTGGTGGAGGCGATGGCTTACCTGTCCGGCATCACTTCCAGAATGGGTAAAGTAACCGATGGCAATACAGTCAGTGACTACGGCAAGGAGGAGCAGAAGAGACAGTTTTCCATCAGCACTTCCGTGATTCCCGTCGAGTGGGAGGGACATAAGATCAATATTCTGGACACGCCGGGATATTTTGACTTTGTGGGCGAAGTGGAGGAGGCCCTGAGCGCTGCAGGAGCCGCCATCATCGTGGTAAACGGCAAGGCCGGCATTGAGGTGGGCACCCTGAAGGCGTGGGAGATGTGCGAGAAGTATAAATTGCCCCGATTTATCTATGTGTCCAATATGGACGTGGACAACGCCTCCTTCCGTCAGGTGGTGGAGGATATGACAAAGCTCTTTGGCAAGAAGCTGGCCCCCTTTAACCTGCCCATCCGTGAGAACGAGAAGTTCGTGGGCTATGTGAACGTGATCACCGAATCCGGCAACCGCTGGCAGGGCAAGGAAGTGGTTCCCTGCGAGGTGCCGGAGTATAATAAAGCCAACCTGCAGATCTGCCGTGACGCCCTGATGGAGGCAGTGGCGGAGACCAGCGAGGAGATGATGGAGCGCTTCTTCAACGGGGAAACCTTCTCCGAGGCCGAGATCCGCGCGGCCCTGCGCACCAACGTATGCGACGGCAGCATTGTGCCCATGACCATGGGTTCCAATACACTGTGCCAGGGCGTCTTTACGCTGCTGGACGATATCGTGAAGTACATGCCCAGCCCGGAGAACCGGGAAGTGGCCGGCATCAATATGAAGACCAATGAGATCTACCATGCGGATTACGATTTTTCCAAGGCGAAATCCGCCTATATCTGGAAGACCATCGTTGATCCCTTTATTGGCAAGTACTCCCTGATCAAGGTGAATTCCGGCGTACTCAAGACCGACGATGTGATCTACAATGTGGATAAGGATATTGAGGAGAAGATCGGCAAGCTGTACATATTGCAGGGCAACAAACCCATGGAGGTCAGCGAACTCCACGCGGGAGATATCGGCGCACTGGCGAAGCTGACGGCGGCCCGCACCGGCAACAGCCTGTCCACCAAGAGTACCACCATCAAATTCGGCAAGTGGGAGATTTCCACCCCTTATACCTATATGCGCTACAAGGCTAAAAACAAGGGGGACATCGACAAGATCTCCCAGGCGCTGCAGAAGATCACCCATGAGGATCTGACCGTGAAAGTGGTCAATGATTCCGAGAACCGCCAGCTGCTGCTGTACGGCATGGGAGACCAGCATCTGGAGATCATTGCCAGCCGCCTGAAAAACGAGTACAAGGTGGAGATCGAACTGGATAAGCCCAAGGTGGCTTACCGGGAGACCATCCGCAAGACTTCGGACGTGGAGGCCAAGCACAAGAAACAGTCCGGCGGCCATGGCCAGTATGGTCATGTGAAGATGCGCTTCTCCGCATCCGGCGACCTGGAGACTCCTTTTGTGTTCGAGCAGGAGGTGGTGGGAGGCGCCGTGCCCAAGAACTACTTCCCGGCGGTGGAAAAGGGATTGCAGGACAGCGTGCAGAGGGGCCCGCTGGCCGCTTATCCGGTGGTGGGTGTGAAGGCCGTGCTGTACGACGGCTCCTACCATCCGGTGGATTCCTCCGAGATGGCGTTTAAGATGGCTACCATCCAGGCGTTCAAGAAGGGCTTTATGGAGGCCGGCCCGGTGCTGCTGGAGCCCATTGCCTCCATGAAGGTGACAGTGCCCGATTCCTTTACCGGGGATATCATGGGAGACCTCAACAAGAGAAGGGGCCGCGTGCTGGGGATGAATCCCACGGCCAACGGCAAGCAGGTGATTGAGGCGGACGTGCCCATGAGCAGCCTTTATGGCTACTGTACGGACCTGCGCTCCATGACAGGCGGCCAGGGTGAATACAGCTACGAATTTGCCCGCTACGAGCAGGCTCCCAGCGATGTACAGGAGAAGGAAGTGGCGGCCAGGGCGGCCAAGGTGGC
>CAMWSA010000212.1 GCA_947176785.1 uncultured Lachnospiraceae bacterium | reverse complement strand
GTCCTGGAGGATTATGACGCGACACTGGCCGCAATCAGGCAGCTGCAGGCATCGGAAGGCTGACCGTCATGGGGCTGAAGGTCCAGAGACCTTCAAAACGGCATGTCCCCGGCGGGCACATGCGGGACTTAAAATACCGGAAAGGAATAAAAAAGGCAATATGGGCAATACGGTTTTAGTGGTGGACGATATGGAGATCAACCGGGAGATTCTGACGGAGATCCTGAGTGAAGAGTATCAGGTGGAGACGGCAGAGGATGGCCGCAGGGCCCTGGAGATGATCGAGGAGAGGCAGGAGGAGCTGGCGGTGGTGCTGCTGGATCTGATGATGCCGGAGATGGACGGATTTGCGGTGCTGGAGGTGATGAAGGAGAAGGGCTGGTTTGAGAAGATCCCGGTGCTGATCATCAGCGGAGAGACCTCTGTCAAGGCGGAGAGGAAATGCTTTGACTATCACATTTCCGATTTTATCCGCAAGCCCTTTGACAACGCTCTTGTGAAAAAGAGGGTGGGGAACGTGGTGAATCTGTCCCAGTACCAGCGGAATCTGGAAGACAAGGTGCAGGAGCAGACTAAGACACTGCGGGAACAGAACGAACTGTTAAGGCTCCAGGCCGACAGGCTGAAAAAGAGCAACACCAACATTATTGAGATTCTGGGTACAGTGGTGGAGTACCGTGATTTTGAGAGCGGCGAACATATTAACCGTGTCAAGGGCTATACCCGTATACTGGCGGAGCGTCTGGCGACAGAGTATCCTGAGTATGGGCTGGATCAGGAGAAGATTGATGTCATTGTGTCGGCAAGCGCACTGCATGATGTGGGCAAAATCGCCATCCCTGACAATATCCTTTTAAAGCCGGGCAAGCTCACCGATGAGGAGTTTGCCTGTATGAAGACCCACACTACCAGGGGCGGCGAAATATTGCAGAATATCCGGAACGCCTGGGATGACGAGTATGGCAAGATCAGCTACCAGATCTGCCGTCACCACCATGAGAAGTATGACGGGCGGGGATATCCGGATGGGCTGGTGGGGGATGAGATCCCCATTGCCGCTCAGATTGTATCCATTGCGGATGTGTACGATGCGCTGGTCAACGAGCGGGTCTATAAGGATGCTTTTCCCAAAGAGGAGGCATTCCGCATGATTACGGAGGGAGAGTGCGGCAAGTTCAATCCCAGACTGCTGGATTGTTTCCGCATGGAGCGAAAGGCTTTTGAGGATCTGAAGATATCCTATGACCATATGGAAAATAAGTAGCTGCCTGCCTGACGCTTTCATCAGGAAAACACAGGGGCATAGCTTGGAAGCGTGAAAAAGGGGGGAGTCTCCTGGCTGGGGACGGCCTCCCTTTCGTTTCTCACGGACGATACAGGACGGTCGATTGCCCGCAGGAATATTGTTTATGCAGGGAAAGATAATGTGGAATGCCATGACAGAAAAACAAGGACGCAGGAAAGAGGAAGGATGGACGGGATCAGAATGGAACGGGACAGACAGGCGGAAACAGCTTATGACAGGGTGCAGGAGGTACTGCGGGAAGTAAGGAAGGTGGTAAAGGGGAAGGACGAATGTGTGGAAAAGGCATTTTCCGCCATACTGGCAGGGGGGCATATCCTGATTGAGGATGTGCCCGGGGTGGGCAAGACTACGCTGGCGGTGGCTTTCTCTCAGGCCATGGCGCTGGAAAACCACAGGGTGCAGTTTACTCCGGACGTGCAGCCCTCGGATATACTGGGTTTTTCCATGTACCACAAGGACACGAGTACTTTTTCCTATCATCCAGGCCCTGTCATGTGCAATCTTTTCCTGGCGGATGAGATCAACCGCACCTCCCCCAAGACCCAGTCGGCGCTGCTGGAAGTCATGGAGGAGGGCTGTGTGACCGTGGACGGCGAGAGCCACCCGGTGCCCGCTCCCTTCATTGTGATGGCAACCCAGAATCCCAAAGGCAGCGCGGGAACGCAGCTGCTGCCGGATTCCCAGCTGGACCGCTTTATGATCAGCATGCGCATGGGGTATCCGGATATGGAGGACGAGATCGAGATCGCCAGGGGCAGGAGCCAGCGCATCCGTCCCCGGGAAATCAGGCAGGTGCTTACGGCTGAGGAATTGCAGGAATTGCAGGGCCTGGCGGAGAAGGTATTTATCCACGATAATATCTATAAATATATTGTGCGCCTGATGGAAGCCACCCGGCAAAACAGGTATGTGGAGCTGGGGGTCAGTCCCAGGGGGACCATCGCCTGTACCCGCATGGCCAGGGCCAGAGCCTTTATACAGGGCAGGAGTTATGTGATTCCGGAGGATGTGGCAGCAATATTCCCGGATGTGGCGGGACACCGGCTCCAGCTGGGCACCAGGGCCAGGGTGGCGCATGTGACGGCGGAAGCTGTGCTGGAACAGATTTTACAACAGGAGAAACAGCCGGTTTCCTATATGAAGAATCAGGGGGGACGATGATCCGTTATCTTTTGGGGCTGCTGGTGGTGGCGGCCGGTTTCTATATTGCTTCTTTGTACAAGAGTACCGCCATCGCGCTGCTTGGCTGCACCCAGGCTTTCCTCATGGCGATTTCCTTTCTGTATCTTATGTATGAAAAAAGAAGCATACAGATCATATTGGACATGCCGCCCGCCATGGCGGACCAGGGTGAGCCCATATATATCCGGTTCAGGGCAAGGCATCGGTATCGGGGATGCTATGGCAAAATAAAAGTGCAGGTGGCTGTGGCCCGGGAAGGACATGGGAGTACGCAGTACTCCGGTACGCAGTACTCCGGTACGGAGTACTCCAGTGCAAAATATTCCGGTACGAAGTCCCCCGATGCTAAGTACTCCGGCACAAAGTATTCAGGTACAAAGTACTCCGGCACAAGGCGCTCCCGTGCCCGGTGTAAATGGCTGCAGGTGGAAGGCGGCCATGGCGTAGGCACGGGAAAAGGGGAACGGGCCAGGGAGCAGGTGTTTTCCGGTTTCCTGTCCATTGCGGAGCCGGGCAGCTACGAAGTGCGGCTGCGGCGGGTGAGAATCTATGATATGACAGGGCTGTTCTGTATAGAGCAGCGCAGGGCTGTCAGGGGGGAGAGGGCTCTGCTGGGGGTGTTGCCCAGGATTTATCCCATGGGGATTTCCCTTTCCGGGCCTGTGCGCAATTTTGCGGGGGATGCGGAAATATATGACTCCCTGCGCAGCGGCACGGATGCCAGTGAGACCTTGAAGCTGCGTCCTTTTCAGAAGGGGGACGAACTGCGGAATATCCATTGGAAACTCAGCGCCAAGGCGGGCGAACTGGTGGTCAGGGAAAACAGCATGCCCAGGGGATGCCCGGTGGCAGTGCTGGTGGAGGCTTTCGGCGGTGACCAGGAGGCCATGCTGCAATGCGCGGCCAGCCTGTCTTTTTGCCTGATGGACCAGGAGTGCCCTCATTATGTGGCCTGGTACAGCGGCAGCATACAGGATGTGGTGCGAGTGCGGGTGGACGATGAGGAAAGCTTTTATGAGGCCATGCTGCGCCTTATGCGGGAGGGAGGCACCAAAGAGATCCCGGACATACAGGCCCGCTACCGGGAAAAATACAGCGGTGAGCCGTTGCTGCACTGGATTCGTGTGGGAGACGGCCCCAGCCTTCAGGTGGATAACCAGGAGGCGCTGCGCCTGAAAGCATCCGCGCTGGAGCGGGAGCTGGGGGAAGCGGAGCTGCTGCTCTAGGCGGCATAAGGTACAGTAAACGACATAACAAATTCCTGCTTTCGGCCCTGCAAAATTCATATTTGGAAGTTTTTCAGGACCAAAGGCGCAATTTTCAAGGCCGTTGACTATAGAACACCGGGTATGTGCCGTGCAGGAGGAAAAAAGGAATCGTTTGGCAGTATAAACAGGAGAGTGGTGTGATGGGCAAAAGGCCCCATGTAAGCTGGCAGAAAAGTCAGAATGCCGGGAAATTGCATAGCAGACGGCGGTCAGGGTGGCTTCTGGCACTATATATTCTATATGCGGCTTCGCTCAGTATGCTGCTTCTTTTTGCTGCGTTCCGGATGTTCGAGGACCGGTTCGGGCCGCTGCTGTGGGAAGGGAGCAGGGGGTACCTCTGGGCGGCCGTGCTGTCCATACCGGTGACACTTGTCTGGAATGAGGCGCTGCATCATGCGGGAAAGAACCGGCTGCGCCTGGCGGGGAGCCTGGCGCTGTCGGCGGCTGCTTTGTTTGGCATCTGGTATTATTACCGGGGACAGGCGGGGCAATTGGTCAGAGGGCTCTATGGGCTGGGGCAGCGTTATCTGGATGTCTGGAACGACTATTTTTTGACCTCCCTGCGGCTGGATCAGGCACTGCGGGGAAGCAGGGCGGAGCAGCAGCTGGCCGGAGGGCTGTTGTTTGCAGTTGTGATGATACTGCTGCAGACCTTCTCCGCCATGCTGCGGAAGAGGTCTGTGATGCTTCTTTTGCCGGCGGCTGTGCTGGCGGCGGAGATGACAGTGGGGCTGACCCCGGAATGGCCGGGCATGGCCTGCATGTTTGCCGCAGGCATATTAGGGCTGTATCTGGACTGCAACAGGGAGTTCCAGGCAGTCCCGGCGCTGGTACTGGCGGGGCTTATGGCCCTGCTTTTGCCGTTCAGCGCCGCAGTGCTGGAAGAGCCGGCTTCCCGGGTAAGCCTGGCTCATGACCAACTGCAGGCTTTTCAGCATCGGATCGAGAAGGAGATTGCAGACTATGACTGGCAGGCCCTGTTAACGCTCCGCAGGGACGGGCAGTTGGACAACCGGAAGCCGGAATATACCCACAAAGAGATGTTGACTGTAACAGTCAGCGAACTGCCGGACGATAACCTGTATCTTCGGGGCTATTATGGAGCAGAATATCAGAACGGTGTCTGGGACACGGGAAAGAAGGACTTTGACAGAGCCTGCCGCCGGAATGGTACAGGCAGCCGGGAAGGGGCGCGGCTGCTGGCAGAACTGTGCGGCCCTTCCCAGGGTTCTGCCTCTGTCCGCAGGATACAATATGAACTGGAATATACAGGGCAGCACGGCAGTATAGCCTATCTGCCCTACGGGGTGGAGTTGGAGACAGTCAGGGAATGCTGCCAGGCCATCGGAGACTATTTGGTGGAGAAGGACCGACGTCTGGAAAGCCTGGCTTTTGAGGGATACGCCCCCGGCAGCCTGGTTTTGAATGGTATGGAGTCCTGGGATTCGGATGTACAAAATTTTTATTCGTGGTATAATGAGTACGTGACGGAACATTACCTGGCAGTTCCGGGGAATTTGCCGGAATTGACCAAAATAGTCGACCTGCTTGCGCAATCGGACGCCTGCCGGATCTCCCAGGAAGGACTGCATGACGGAGAGGTGGCCGGGCGGAATATGGCCCGGCTGTCGTTGGGCAATCTGGTGGCCCGGGAGTTGAGGAGCCATGCCCGCTATAATTTAGATCCCGGCAGCCTGCCCGGCGGCGTGGACCCGGTGGAATATTTTCTGGGGGAAAACAGGAAGGGATACTGTATGCATTTTGCCACTGCGGGAGCGCTGCTTCTGCGGCAGCTGGGAGTGCCGGCCAGGTTTGTGTCCGGCTATGTGGTGACGCCCAGCCAGTTCCTGCGTACTTCGACAGGCTACAGAGCCAGTGTGAAGGATGACGCTTCCCATGCCTGGGTGGAGATCTGGCTGGAGCAGGTGGGCTGGGTGCCGTTGGAAATGACACCGGGCTATGGGGAGACAGAAACCGTATTGGCGGCCCAGGAGAGGCAGGATACGGCTCTGCCCTCCAAAGAACAGGAACCGTCCGGGCCGGAGGGTGATATGGAGCAGGAGCCTTCCGATGGCGTGGAACCGCCGGAGACGGAGACAGCACCGCTTCCTTCCGCAATACCGCAGAACCGGTCCCAGAACGGGGAAGGGGATATGGAAAACCCGGGAAGGACAGCTCCGGTAATTGGGGCGGGCCTTCAGGACACGGACAGCCCCGGCGGGCCGTATGTGTCGGAGGGATGGGGATTTGCCGGCGAGGGCGGCTGGGCCATCTTTGGGCAGAACGGCAGCCTGCGGGTGAGCCATGTGGTGTTGGCGCTGCTGGGCATTCTGGCGGCGGCCGGCCTGGTGCGGCTGGCAGTCCATTGGCGGCTGCGCCGCCGGTCTGCATGGTGGGAGAAGCTCAGTGCGGATATAGAAAACGGCAGTGCCAGGAGCGCGGTGAAGGTTATCAACAGAAGATTGTATAATCGGCTGAGAAGGAAGCGGGCGGGAGTTTTGACACTCAGGTCGGACCAGGAGTATCTGGAGGCGTTGCGGCGGCAGTATCCCCGGATTGCCCAGGAGGACTGGGAAAGCTATCTGGAAGTGGTCAGAAAGGCGGTGTACTCTCAGGAAGAGATCGGCCCGGAGCAGGCGAGAAGCTGTTATATGCTGCTGAAGCGTGCGGAAGTACACTAAGGAGCTGTAAATATATTTAGTAAACGGCATAACAAATTTCTGCTTTCGGCCTTGCAAAAGCCAATCACGGAAGCCTTCACAAGGCCGAAAACGCGGATCATTCACATAGGAAAGGGCGTTCCGTGACAGAATAAAGAAAAAACAGGAGGAAACCTTGCGTAATCAGGAAAGCTATGATGAGACCGGGGAGGACATTGGGATTATAG
>CAMWSA010000211.1 GCA_947176785.1 uncultured Lachnospiraceae bacterium | reverse complement strand
ATACCAAAATTGTCAAGGAGGTTTTGAAAATGGTCATAGACAGCCACGAGCATATCATGTTCCCAATAAAAATGCAGTTGGATAAGATGGATGCGGCGGGAGTGGACAAAACGGTATTATTCTGCACTGCACCGCACCCGGAGATAGCAGATACATTAAACGAGCTTGAAGCGGAAATGGCAGCCCTGAATAAGATTTTAGCAGGCTCAAATACTAAGGAGGGTTTTATATATGGAAATTATACGAGTGAATAGCAGGCAGGAATTAGACTACTTATACTGTGTTTCGGCATTGACAATTGAGGGTCTGCATGAGGATTCCATCCCTGTTATTATGGAGATATTAAAAAATAATACGGCTGTGTATCGGGAGAGGGCATTCATTATTCCTGGGAAATTCATGAATGAGCAGTATGGCCTGACAGGAACAAATGCCTATAAGGATGACCTGCCTATTGTCAGCTTTTCTCTGAAAGACTTTGATGCAAGACCGATAACCTTTATAAGATTTGGATTTGGAGGCAGATGGTTTGATGATGTAGTTGACAATAATGCCCGCAGGGAGTATCTCAAGAAACATAAGTCATAAAAGCAGGACAGGCATACAGTCGGAAAGGAACGGTTAAAGCCGTTCCTTTCTGCTGGAAAGATTTATTGGTAATACATCTGGTTATACACATTATTGACGGCCTCGGCATACAAAGAGAATGAGGGTTTCTTCATCTTCCCCTCGTTGATATTCTTTAAAAGCAAATATTCTTCCCTGATGTAAGGCCATCCGTCATCCTCAATGATTTCCTGTACTTTTTCATCAATGTCAAAGTTTGAGGGGCGAAAAGCAAATTGATAGGATTGCTGCGGTTTGTGGTTCTTGAGAAAATAATAGCCATCAATGCCGTCATTGCTGCCGTAATAGATGATGGCAAAATCACAGCTATGTTCTATTTTCGTCTTGCCTTTATCATAGACCTTAATGGTTATGGAAGATGTTGAATCCTGTGGGAATGAGTATTTCGTTCCCTTTAAAGCTACCCTAAAGGCGGTCATAAACTCATCCTTTATGGCCTTGGCAATATAGTGATATCCATCGCCAGGAGGAGTAAGGATCAGGTTATAATCAAAATCATATCCACGGTTTCCACCCTTGATTCTGGTGACAAGATGTCTCTGCCCGCTCCCGATAAGGCGGAACTGGAATGTCAGCCCATAGTTTTTCCGCATATAAACCTGAACACGGTTAATGATCTGTTCCAGCTCTTTTCTGACAGGGGCATACTCTGATTTGCTTACATACTCGTACTCGCTCATATATAATGTCTCCTTTCTGCCCATGCCTCCCATACAACCTTAAGATATGTATCGTTACAGGATATCATATTTTGGGCAGTTGTCAATAGCAGAATTTCCATTTCTGCCAATTTGGGGCAGACAGAAGATATAGTACAATACTTTATGAAAAAGCCTGTATGGTTGAACACAGGCGGACATGGAGGGAGGGACGAGATTATATTGGTAAATAACGAAGTAATAGATTTGCTGACGGAATATGCCAACAATGAGCGGATTTCGAGGATTGTTGAAAGTGACGAGGAGCTCAGAGTGGCAAGGATTCATGCCGAGGAAAAATATACTGGACTAAAAAGTGCATTGGCAGGTAATCAGAAAGAACTGCTTGAATCATTTATTGCTGCCGATTCAGAAATGAATGCTCGAATGGAGTTCCTGACATATCAGCAGGGGCTGAAAGATATGTTTAGCCTGATTATGTCGTTGATGGATAAGCAGGAGGAATAGGTTTGAGAACCTGGCGATTCTGCTTTTGATGAGGATGAAAAGTGAATGTTGTTCGGGTATATTGGGATTCCTACGAAAAGGAACGATATAACCGTTTCTTTTCGTAAGGATATATATTGGCTCGAAAAATATGCCCATACCCACCCATAAAGAAAGAATAGAATTGCAGAATGTGTTGAGAGGCACTTTGAAAAAGTTGTCGTTAAGGCATAGGTTTTTGTTGGATGCTTGTACTCCATGATAATGGAACGGCTCCTTATGTTCTTGCAGAACAAGATTTTCCTCTTCGCAAGGCTCTGTATCGTCCCTGTATCTACAAATATATTTGGAACATTTTGTGAGGTCTGGGAAGATACAATTGAAAAAGGTGGGAAACCATGGTATGATAATTTGTGAAAAGAAAGGCGGCATGATGAATTCAGGGAATCAAACGGATGTAAAGAGAAAAGAAACATTAAAGGCAATAGAAACATTATCCCTTCTGGATGACAACCTTATGACATTAGTGTTTGACAGGAACATAGAGGCCACGGAGCTGCTGCTGAATGTGATCCTACAGCGGGATGATTTGAAAGTGCTGGAAGTGGTGGCTCAGAGGGAGTATAAAAATCTGCTGCCGGATGGCCGTTCTCTTACCATAGATATTTATGCGGTGGATAAGGAAGAAAAAGTTTATGACATTGAGGTCCAGCGGGCATCAGCAGGGGCAGATGTTCACAGGGCGAGGTTCCACAGCAGCATGATTGACACGAAAATGCTGAAAGCGAGGCAGGAGTTCAAGGAAATCCATGACTCTTATGTGATATTCATCACGGCAAGCGATGTTTTGGGGGCAGGATGTCCTTTGTACCATGTCAAACGGATGATTGAGGAGACAGGCACATATTTTGGCGATGGTTCCCATATCATATATGTGAATGGCAGCTATAAGGATGACAATGATCCAGTTGGAAAGCTGATGCATGACTTTAGATGTTTGAGTTCTGCCGATATGTTCTATCCAGTATTGGCAAGACAGGTGAAATATTTCAAGGAAACGGAAGGAGGTCGGGAAATTATGTGCCAGGCATTTGAGGATTTGGCAGAGAAAAGGGTTACAGAGGAGAAAAAAGCCTTTGCCCGCCGTCTGATTGCAAGAGGGAAGCAGACACTTGAGGAAATTGCGGAAGATACAGATTTGCCAATTGAAGAAGTGAGGGAATTGGCAGGATTGCAATTGGCATAGGGATGATGGCATGAGATAAATTGCACCGTGGCAATCGAATCATAAAGAGAAAAGGTATTAAATATTTTATATTTGGGTCTTGTTGGGTATTCCAGCAAGACCCTTTTAAAATGGCTCTTTGGCAGATTTATCCTATTCACAGTATTAATGTCTATTGGGAACATTAAAATTGGGGGTATAAGAAATAGGGTGGCGAAAAATATAGAAAATCGCAGATAATAATTGTCTATTTGAAATTAGAATTTCTATGGTATACCTTTCGGCAAAAGTCAGGGGTTTCCGGAATTGTATGTCGGGAAAAAAGGAATATGATATTGCGGATTTTGGTTGGAAGATGTATTTCTTTGTCTGAAAATGCTGTTAAAATATAGGAGAATGGCGAAAATCTGATACGGTTTGGCAAAAATAAAACCTTTTGGCAAAAGCCGGTAGTTTTGCCAAATGATATATGAGTATAACGGTAAAAAGATAATGGGAAAATGATAAGGGCTGTGCGCAGGCTCTTTTTTGTTCTGGATATTTCTGATTCACTTCCACTCTTTCTAAAAATGACGGTGCTTTTTATATTTTTTTGAGCTAAAATAAAAAAAGTATTTTTCTCTGCAACCAAATCTGAATTTTTACGGGATATACAATGAAGGGCATAACAGCTAAGGAGGTGAGTGAGACCATGCAGGATGACAGAATTGGTGAATTATACTGGAAACGCAGTGAAGCGGCAATCCAGCACACAGACCAGAAATATGGACATTACCTAATGAAATTATCGTATAACATTCTTGCTGATTGGGAGGACAGCAAAGAGAGCGTAAATGACACTTATTTAAGTGCATGGAAATCTATGCCCCCGCATAGGCCGAGTGTTCTTTTAGCATACCTTTGTAAGATTACGAGGCAGATATCAATTGATATTTTCCGAAAGAGGAACAGTGCGAAAAGGCAGGCGTCAGAATATGCTCTGTCTCTATCTGAATTGGAGGACTGTGTTTCTGCCGGAAACACAACAGAACAGGATGTTGATCTGCACCTTTTGGCAAAGGCTATTCAGGATTATCTTGCAGAATTACCGGGGGAAACAAGGGATGTTTTTATTGGAAGATATTTCTTTTCGGATTCCATCCGTGAGGTAGCAGGATATTATGGCATGAGTGAGTCCAAGGCAAAGAGTATGTTGTACCGCACCCGTATCGGATTAAAAAATTATTTGGAGCAGGAGGGATTCTTTGATGAAACGTGAAGACATCAGTGATGCATTAGGGTTAGTGGAGGAAAGTATGATAAGCTATGCTCTTATGGTAAGAAGAAAAAAGAAGAAATTGCGGTCAAATAAAAATAAAATATGGATAATGCGATATGCTACGGCAGCAGGTCTTTGTTTGGTCGGTGCAGGGGTTGCAGCCATTTGGTCTGTATTGCAGCATGAACCAGAAAGCGGTCTGCCACAGAATGGGTATTGGGTACAGGAACAGCCTATACAGGAAAGCCCAGAGCCCGAAATGCCGGAGCAGTTTGCCCCAATATCTTCCCTGCTTGCATCAAATAACGAGAACTTTATGGCACAACAAGCAGAGAAATATGCAACCGTCCCCATAGAACAATACAGCGGATTTTATACGGAGGTTCCCTCGGTTGGCAGTTCCGTGCTAGCAGAAAGTATGGGTAAAAGTATTGACAATACCGGGGAATGGCACTATGTTTCGGGACATTCAGACCTGCAATATCTGATCCGGAACGATGGGCAGGAGAGTTCGCTATGGAAATTCCAATGCTTTGACAGCAGTGAATACCCATACAATGATGTCCTTAAGCTGGTATATCGGATTGATTCCGCGGATGCGATTACAGAAATAGAAGTGGCACCTGCCAGAATGGATAATATGGATGGAGGAAAGAAAATACAGGAAGAGATTGGAACACGAAAAATAACCGACAGAGCCGCAATAGAAACAATATATGAAGTGCTGTCCGGCATGACCTGCTATGGGAGCGGCCAGTGGGAGAGGATTGATTACGGAAATGTGGAAGCGGCGAGCGATGGTCAGATACCATCTCATGAAGCGGTGAGGCTTGGGCGGTATTTGTCAATAACTACAGATTATGGAAACGTAATAGATGGTTTGAAGTATACAGCGGTGTCAGATATGTTTTATGAGTTTTCAGGCATTGCCTACAGCCCCCTGACAGAAGAACAGGCAGCAAGCATATGTGAAATTGTCGGAATCGTGGAGTATGAGGGAGAAGACCGGCAAAGCCATGACGCGAAGACAGAGGATGCTCAACAGGAGAAAGAGAATTCAGATGACGGAGCAGGCACGGCTCTTTTGGAGAATACAAATACAGATGTAAGTTTGGAATATGTGACGGAGTTGCAGACAAAAGTGAGCAGTGCCATGATGAACCATGAAATGCCATTTGTCATATCATCCTCGGTCTATGAGAATCCATACAGGCTCCATATTGTAGTGACATCAAATGCAGAAGAGGATTTGCAAAGGCTGCGGGATTTGGACACTATAGGCGGGGTTATGGAAATAAAGTATGTTCCTGAAAATACCAACAGCCGATATGATCTATATGAGCAGAAGAATTAACAATCCTATCCTTGACTTTAGTGGGAACGATATTCTACCGAAGTAGTATGAAACAGTCCGGGAGGCATATCGGCAAAGCACGGAAAATCTGAAATCCTATATGCAGCGCCAGTGGAGCCTTGTGGGAGGAATTGCTGGCACGTTCAGGGAGATGGAATAAATAGAAGGAGTATCAGCCTATGAAAATGCGTACAGAATATACCTGTCCTTTGGAACTTGTGCATGACATGATCAAAGGAAAATGGAAACCGATCATCTTATGGCGGCTGCGTTTAGGGGCTACATCTCTGGCTAAGCTGGAACGGGACATAGACGGCATCACACAGAAGATGCTGCTGGAGCAGTTAAAGGAACTGACGGATTATGGCTTTGTAGAAAAGAAGTCCTATGAGGGATACCCGCTCCATGTGGAATATTCACTAACAGATGATATGGGAATGAAAATACTGGAGGCGTTAAGAATTATGCAGCATATAGGGATTGATTACCTGAAAGTAAACGGCATGGAACATATCCTGGAGGAAAAGGGAGTAGTCCCAGATTAGTACCCACAAAAAAGTGGGTAATTTACTGTCCGGGGACCGTCGCTTATAATATCATCAGAAAATCAGATTGGAGGATTTAAAAGATGAATGTTACAAGCAGCGGTATCATAAACGGGGTAATACAGCCCCAATACGGCGGGCATGGGACGCAGTTTAATGAAAACGGCATCCCCACTTATTCCCTGCCCTTTGCGGTGGAAGATGCGCCGCAGGGAACTGTGTCGGTTGCCATTGTCTTAGAGGACAAGGACGCATACCCGGTGACCGGGGGATTCGCATGGATACACTGGCTGGCGGCAAATATTACCCGTTTCGAGATCAGGGAGAATGAGAGCCAGACGGCGGATGACTTTGTACAGGGCAGGAATAGCTGGACGAGTATACAGGGCGGAGAGCAGTCCACGGAGCTTTCCTGCTATTATGGTGGGATGACCCCGCCCGATAAGCCGCACATATATGAACTTCATGTGTATGCTTTGGATAAAATGATGGA